>JAOUGY010000097.1 GCA_029865445.1 Acidimicrobiia bacterium
TCGTCCGCGTTGGTAGACACGGCAACGAAGTGACGCGAAACCGCCCGCTCGTCGCCGAGCGATTCCACGAGCCATGCCCGGGCATTACGGGCGTTGCTCAACGTCTCGAGTGTGGTGAAGGTCTTGGAAGCGACCACGAACAACGTCGTCTCCGGGTCGACGCCCGTGAGGGCTGCAGCCAGATGCGCGGGATCGATGTTCGAGACGAACCGGATGTCCAGGTTTGGATCGATGTACGACCTGAGAGCGCGGCACGCCATCGCCGGCCCGAGGTCGGACCCGCCGATTCCGATGTTGATGACGGTGCGGATCGGACGTCCCGTGTACCCGGTCCACTCCCCGGACCGCACCCGTTCGGCGAACGAGGCCATACGACGGAGTACCTCGTGTACATCGGGAACCACGTCGACACCGTCGACCAAGAATCTGTCGCCCCGGTGGGCACGGAGAGCGGTGTGAAGCACGGCCCTGCCTTCGGTAGTGTTGATCGCAGCACCCGAGAACATCGCCTCCGCCCGGTCGCTCAGCTCGGAGCGGTGGGCCAGCCCTGCGAGAGCGGCCATCACGTCCTCGTCCACGAGGTGCTTGCTGAAGTCGACCCGGAGGTCCCCGGCCGCGATCGTCAAACTGTCCGCCCGACCCGGGTCGGAGTCGAACAAGTCTCGAATGCTCAGTCGGCGTCCGGCCAGTTGTGTCAGCTCATTCCATTCCGGCGTCGTCTCGATGCGATCCACCACGTCGTTCTCCTCGGTTCTCGACCCGAGCGTAGGTGACGGCTCGCTCACGTCCGGCCGATTCACGTGGTGAGCCAGTTCCAATCGGCCCCCAACAAGACATCGGCGCCCCGGGGTCCCCAACTTCCTCTTCGATAGGGGGTGGCCGGTTCGTCCTTGGTCAGAACCGGTTCGACGATGCGCCAGGCCTCCATCACACCATCCTGGCGGGCGAAGAGACGCGGATCGCCTCTCAGCGCGTCGCCTATCAATCGGTCGTATGCCTCGCGTCCCGGTCCGTGAGCGGCCTCGTGGTCGACTTGGAGGTCCACCGGGCTGCTGACCAGATCGTTGCCCGGTCTCTTGGCCTGCATCGACAGAGTGATCGTGTCCCCCGGTTTCGTGCGGAACCGCAGCATGTTCGGACCGGGTTCGCAGTGGGCATCGGTGAACAGCGGTCGAGGTGGCTGCTGGAACTCGACGACTGCTTCCGTGACGGTCCGCGCCATCCCCTTCCCGGCTCTCACGATCCATGGCACCCCCGCCCACCGCCACGAGTCGATCTCGAAACGGATCGCAGCGTACGTCTCGGTGTCCGACGGCGATGTGACACCGCCCTCGGCGAGATAGCCGTCGTACTGACCGCGCACGACGTCTGCCGGTCCGAGCGTGCGGATCGCCTTCAGGACCTTGGCCCGCTCGTCTCTCAGGGCATCAGGATCCTGGGACACCGGCGGCTCCATCGCCAGCAGAGAGATCATCTGCAAGAGGTGATTCTGGAACACGTCCCGGATCGCTCCGACGGAGTCGTAGAACCGGCCACGCCCTTCGATCCCGAAGTCCTCGGCCATGGTGAGTTGGACCCCACGCACGAAGTGGCGGTTCCACACCGGCTCGAGCACAGTGTTGGCGAAGCGATAGACCATGATGTTCTGCACTGCCTCCTTGCCGAGGAAGTGGTCGATCCGATAGACCCTCTCCTCCGGGAAGTGCCGATGAACGATCTCGTTCAACTCGGCGGCCGAGTTCGTGTCCCTGCCGAAAGGCTTCTCCAGCACCACACGGCTGCCCTCGTTCAACCCGACGCGGGCGATCCCTTCGACGACGTCGTCGAAGAGCCTGGGCGGAATCGCCAGGTAGAAGACCGCCCGGCGGCGGTCCCCGAGACGCGTCACGATGTCGTCGTACACGGTGGAATCCCTGTAATCGCCGGCGACGTAACACAGATTGGCGGCCAGGCGGTCGAAGACTGCCGGGTCGACCTGCTCCCCCGCTTCCACCAGAGCGGCGCGCGCGTTCGCCTTCAGGTCATCATCGCTCCACTCGCTCGACGCCACTCCCACGACCGGCATGTCGAGTTGCCCGGCGGCGGTGAGGTCATAGAGCGCAGAGAAGAGCTTCTTGCGTGCCAGGTCACCGCTGATCCCGAACAGAACCAGGGCCTCAGACATCATCGTGGTTTCTCCTTGTGCCCGCCGAACTGGTCGCGCATGGCCGACAACACCTGGTTGGCGAAGTCGTCGCGTCCGCGGCTGTCGAACCGCCCGTAGAGCGCCGCCGACAGCACCGGCGCCGGAACGCCCTCTGCGACCGCACTCAGGATGGTCCACCTTCCTTCGCCAGAATCGGAAACCATCCCCTCGTATTCGATCAGCTCGGGACTGGCGGCCAGAGCGTTGGCGGTGAGGTCGACGAGCCAGGACGAGACGACACTTCCCCGGCGCCACACCTCGGCGATCTCAGGGATCGCGAAGTCGTATTGGTAATGCTCGGGGTCACGCAGCGGCGCAGTCTCGGCGTCGGCTTGATGCTCAGCGGTCCCGATATCGGCGTGCCGGAGGATGTTCAATCCTTCAGCGATCGCCGCCATCATCCCGTACTCGATTCCGTTGTGGACCATCTTGACGAAGTGACCTGCGCCGGCCGGACCGCAGTGGAAGTAGCCGAACTCCGCTGGAGCGGGTGGACCCGTTCGATCGGGCGTTCGAGGAGCGGCATCCATTCCCGGTGCCAGCGTTCGGAAGATCGGGTCCAGGCGCTCGACCGTCGCCCGGTCACCTCCGATCATGAGACAGAAGCCGCGGTCGAGTCCGTAGACACCACCGCTCGTCCCGACGTCGATGAACGTGATGCCGCTCGATTCGAGTTCGGCCGCCCGATCCATGTCATCCTGGTAATACGAGTTGCCCCCGTCGATGACAACATCTCCGGCCGCGAGAACCACCGAGACGTCGTTGATGACCGCGCCGGTCACACCGGCCGGAACCATGATCCAGACGGCCCGGGGCGGCGCTAGTGCATCCGCCATCTCTTCCAGGGACCTCGCGGCCCTCGCTCCTTCGGCCGCCGCCTGCTCGACGACGGCTTCGTCGAGGTCGTACACAACGAGCTCGTGCCCGTCTCGCATCAGTCGCCGGACGAGGTTCGAACCCATCCGACCCAAGCCGACCATCCCGAGTTGCATCGACCACGCCTTTCACAGTCCGAGTGCGGCGACGACCGCCGCCACCACCTTCGCACGCTGCGGATCCCAACGCGCCGACGCCGACATCTCCAGCTGCACACCGGATTCGGGGGCCAGGTTCACAGGGTTTGCCGGATGGCGTCCGCGCAGCTGTCTCGGGATCCGATCGAGATCGTCGACCACCCGGAGGTCGGTGTGTTCCCGAAGCGATCGTGCCATCCCCGACCGGAAATGATCGTTGCCACCGCCGACGAGCACGGTTCGGGGAAGGTGGGCTCTGCCGAAGCCGTGGAGGCTGACCACCGTCCGGACGTGGCCAAGGAACGCGGCCAGCCTCTCACTGTGCGAAGGGTCATACCGAATCGAAGGCAGGTGCCACGACAGCTCTTCGGGCTGTTCGACCACGTAGATCGACGCGCCCGTGGCGTCGGCGACCTCACGAGCCATCTCGGCGGTTTCGGCCTCGATCCCGCCGTGGATGGCCATGACGCCAACCGGCCCACCCAGCCGCATCTCTTCGGACACGAGGGGGTGGGCCAGGAGTTGGTCCAGCATCGGGCTCAGACCGGGGTCACCTCGGTTCCCCCGGCATCGGGGCCCTCATCCGTCAGTCCAAGTTCCTTCTTCAACTCTTCGAGCTTGGCATCGGCTTGCGCGATGGAGATTGCTTCCGAGAGTTCGGCTTCGGCGCCCTCAGGTGTGGCCTCACGAAGTTCGGTGCGGGCCTTCGCTCCGGCCAATCGCTGCTGAATCTTCTCCTCCACCTTCTCGAGCGAAGGCGCCTCGACTTCCATGTTGGCCGAGATCGACTCGACGGCGGAGTTGACTGCCTCCTGCATCTTTGCCTGCTGGAGCTGGCCGAGCAGCTGCATGCGCTTGGCGGCGAGCTCCTGGAGCCGCATGGCGTTCTGCTGAACGGCCGCCTTGGCCTGGTCTGCCTGGCCGATCGCGATCTCGTACTGCTCCTTGAGGCCGCTGAGGTTTGATTCTGCTGCCTGTAGCTTCAGCGCAAGCGACTGGGCGGCCTGAGTCCACTTGCTCTGTTCCCCAGTGTCGCCGGCGGTCCTGGCGGATTCGGCGCGCAGGAGGGCAGACTTGGCCATCTCGCGGGCCTCGCCCACGTCCTTGGCCGCTCCCTCGATCTTCTGCTCGATCTGCGTGCGGTGGGCGATGACTTTGGCTGCCTGGTTCCGGAGATCTTGATCGCGCTTCTTGGCCTCGGTGATGGCCTGCTCGATCTCGATCTCCGGGTTCATCGCCTTCTCGGCCCCGGAGCGGAAGAGCTGCTTGATGTAGCCCCAGATACGCTTGAACATCGACTGAACCCCTTGGTGGTTGGTGGTCTCATCCTAAACAAACCCGTTCCGTCAACCACCCGCTGACCGGCTCACGGTTGGCGGAAATGGGCGAGGGTCACCGGCCGCGGCGGCCGCGGGCGGTCGAGCGCGAGGAGCGAGACGAAGCACGCGATGACGAACGCGAGGACGAACGGCTCGACGACGAGGACGGGCTCGACGATCGGCTAGTCGACCGCCCCCAGGACGGTGGAGCCGGAATCCCACTCCCCGACGCTCCGCGCCGCGACATGCCGCCGCCCAACACCCCTCCCAACAGGTCGCCGAGACCACCCCCGCCTCTGCGTCTCCCCCGACCCCAGGAGTAATCCGTGCCACGGGTCATCCCTCCGACGAGGATCGAGAAGGCGTCGAGCCAGTCCATGCCTCCTCCGCCGTTGCCCCGAGGAGCCTGGGGGGCGGGAACCCTCCTCCCTCCGACGTCGATGGGCCGCGGCTCGGGACGTTCACCGCGTCTCAATCGATCGGCGTCTTTGCTGCACACCATGACCTTCCGATTTCCGGCACTGGTGCGAAGTTCGGCTTCTTCGGTTCCGGCTCCGTGTGTCGGATCGAAGAAACACGGAGTGGGCTTCGCGTCCTCGGGCTTGTCGGGGATCGGCCGCCCTTCAACGATGGCGTCGGCCGCAGCCATCTCCCACCGGGCTTCGTCCAGGTCGTCTGACAACGACTCGAGATCGAGGAGGCTGGACGCCGATTCCATCCGATCCTCGGCAGCCTTGAACACTTCCGAAGCGCGCCGGTAGTGGGCAACGGCCTCCGGGAAGTGATCGGAGTCGACCCGGTCGCTGAACTCGAGGATCTCGTTGGCGACGACCGCCATCTGATCCCTGATCTCTGCCCGGGCCGCCTCCAACTGAACGTCGCTCGCCAAGGCACGCTTCTGCTTGCCCCGCCGCCGCATCCACCAGATGAGCGCGCCGACCGCGACGAGGATCGTCCACAGGGGGATGCCTCCGTCGCCCGAGTCGGTGGCGGGACTCTGCGCGGGCTCCCCGCCCGGCCCGGCCGGGAGACCTGACTGCGCCGATGTGGTCGCAACGGCCGGGGCGCCATCCGTGAGAGCCTTGGCCATCTCCCGAAAGTCCACCAGGTAGGGATCACCGGTCGTGGCGAAGGCGTCGTCCATCGCAGCGTCGATCTCTTCTTCGGTGTAGACACCGTCGGTGACGACTCCCGCCTCCGAAGCCGTCAGCACCACGATCGTGTCCGGATCCTCGATCGACGCCAGCACCTGATCTGCCAGCAAGTCCGCCCCACCGTCAGCCTCACCGGCCAGCGCCACGAAGCCGATGTCCGGATAGTCGTCCACCAGGTCCTCGATGTCGTTCACCGTGATGTTCACGCCTGCGGACACGTAATAGCCGCGGAATTCGACGGATTCGGCGATCTCGTCGACGGTCTGAGCGAACGCCGGCGAGGCAAACAGGAACAGGATGAGCAGTGCGGCTGTGATGCGGCGCATCCCCCAATGGTAAGCCTGCCCGTGCGCTGTCTCGAGATCTGTACCGTCGGCGCTCCTCGGGACCAGCATCTCCAGAACCGCTACTCCCCGAGGAGATCCTTGGTCACCCGCGCCACATGACCGGTTGCCTTCACATTGCGGTATTCACGTTCGAGCTCTCCATCAACGCCGACCACGAAGGTAGACCTGATGAGCCCTTCGTACTCGCGGCCGTAGTTCTTCTTGATTCCCCACGCCCCGAACGCCTCCGCGATCTTGTGCGCCGGGTCCGACAGCAGCGGGAAGGGAAGACCTTCCTTCTCCCGGAACGCCGCGTTGCGCTCCGGTTCATCGGGGCTGATGCCCACGACTTCGTACCCGGCGGCCAGGAGAGCGTCGTAGTTGTCTCGGAAGTCGCAGGCCTCCGTGGTGCATCCGGGTGTCATCGCCGCGGGGTAGAAGAAGATGATGAGCGACCGCCCCGAATAGTCCTTCGAGGAGACCGCCTGACCGTTGTGGTCGCTGAGCGTGAAGCTTGGGGAGCGCATGTCCGTCCTGTTCGATCGACCCTGTTCAGTCCTTGCCCAGAAGCGCCCTGAGGAAGAACACCGTGTTGGCGGGCCGCTCGGCGAGGCGCCTCGTCAGATAGGCATACCACTCCGACCCATACGGAACATAGATCCGGACGGATCTCCCCTCACCGACCAGCTGTTCATGGAGATTAGGCCGAACGCCGTAGAGCATCTGAAACTCCCACGGGGCTTTGCGATCCGTCGCCAGCTCCTCGGTGCGGTCGATCAGTCGGTCGTCGTGGGTGGCGATGGCGGGCTTGACGTTCTCCGACTGCATGAGCCGTTCCAGGAGAGCGGCGAAGGCGCCGTCAACTGCCTCCTTTTCGGTGTGTGCGACGGCTTCGTCCTCGACGTAGGCGCCCTTGCAGAGACGGATGTGACCCCCAAGGGGGATGATCCTCTCCAGGTCCTCGGGCGTTCGCTTGAGATACGCCTGGACACAGACCCCGAGGTTCCCGTGGGTGCGCTGTGCGTCTTCGTACAGGTCGAGCGTCTGACCCGTGAAGCGGGAATCCTCCATGTCCACCGTCACGGTCGAACCTGCCGCCGTCGCGGCCCGAGCCAGCCGGTCGAGCGACTCGGTGGCGAGGTCGGGATCGAAGCTCAGTCCGAGTTGTGTCAGCTTGATCGAGATGTTGGCGTCCAAACCATCGTGCTGGATCCGGTCGATCGCCTCCAGATACCCCGCCGCCGCAGAGAGCGCCGTGGTCTCGTCGTGAACTTCCTCTCCCAGGAGATCGAGCGACACCTGCATTCCTTTGGCGTTGAGGTCGGAGGCGGCACCGGCCGCCTGCTCCACGGTGTCCCCCGCCACGAACCGGTGTGCCAGCGAACGACCCGGATCGGTTCCCGTCACCACTTTCTCGACGACCGGGTTGTGCGTGGCTGCGATGACAGCCTTCGAAAACAGGCTCATGACTTGTCCTCCTGCGCAAGTGTTCCCAGTTCCCGGCTTCGCTGGGCGGCCGCCCGCACCGCATCTTCGATGACCGCTCGAAACCCCCGCTCCTCCAGAATGTGGATGGCTGCCGCAGTCGTCCCGCCTGGCGACGTGACTTGGGCACGCAGTTCGGCAGACTTCACCGGCGTGTCGGTGAGGAGGTGACCCGCCCCGCGCACGGTCTGATGAACCAGCGCCTCGGCGATGTCACGGGGAAGACCTTCACGCACGGCGGCCTCCTCCAACGCCTCGGCGAGCAGGAAGATGTACGCCGGACCGCTTCCCGAGACGGCGGTTACCGCGTCGATGAGCGACTCGTCCATCACCTCCACTTGGCCGACCGCTTCGAGCACCCTTCGTGCGCGGGCCAGGTGGTCTTCGGTGACGTGATGGCCTCCGGCGATGGCGGTGACACCCTCTCTGACCAGCGACGGTGTGTTGGGCATCGCACGGACCACGGGTACGTTCGAGAGCTTCTCCTCGAACAAAGAAATCGGTACGCCCGCCGCCAGCGAGATGACGACCTGTTCGGTCGTGATCGTCTTTGCCACCCGGTCGAGCAGATGGGGAACGTCGCGTGGTTTCACCGCTACCACGATCACCGACCTTCCCTCGACGGCATCGTTGGAATCGAGATGGCACTCGACTCCGATTCGAGTCTCGATGTCGTGCAATCTCGTCTCTCGCCGCACAGCCGCGGTCAGCTCGTCCGATTCCCAACCGGCGGAGAGGAGGCCCCGGACGATCGCCTCACCCATCGCTCCGACGCCCAACACGGCAACGCTTGGTCTCATGCCCAGAAGTGTACGCGGGACGTCACCCGGGACCGCTCGGTATCGTCTGCGCATGAACCGTCCGATCCGTCCTGCCGACATCGCTCCTCCCGCCGCCGCCTACGAATTGGGCGTGGTCTCGGATTCTGGGTTGATGCTCCACACGGCAGGGATAGTGGGCACCGATTCAGATGGATCGACGCCGCCGGCGATTGGCGACCAGGCTGAGATCATGTGGCGTTCGGTCGACGCGATCTTGCGCGAGGCGGGTTTCGAACGTTCCGATGTCGTCTGTTACACGACCTATGCCGTGGTCGGAGAGGATCTGACGGCGGTGATGGCGGCGCGCGACGACTTCTTCGGAACCCACCGCGCCGCCTCCGTGCTGATTCCGGTTCCGGCGCTCGCCCGTCCCGAGTGGAAGGTGGAGGTAGCGGTCGTCGCCTCACGCCCCGCAAACTGACGTCACACGTGCCTCCGAATGTTGACTCGCCCAACATCGGGGCTCGTACACTCCACGCAGAAACGAAGTGAGGATGGAATGAAGTTCGGGGTGTTCACCTTTGGGAGCGTCGAGATGCCCGACCGAGGTTCCGGCCCCCCGGCGCCGACCGATCGGCGGTACACGCAGGAAGAGATGTGGCGCACCACCGAGCAACTGGTCGACCTGGGAATCGCCGCCGACCGGATCGGATACGACTCGTACTGGTTCACCGAACACCACTTTCAGTACGAGGGCTACGAAGTGACACCGAACGCCCTCCTCCTGGGAACCTGGCTCGCCGCCAAAACCGAACGGATCCGCCTGGGTGCGCTTTTCAACATCGTTCCGCAGTGGCATCCGCTGCGTCTCGCCGAGGATTTCGCAACGCTTCACAATCTCACCCGGGGCAGGGCGGTGCTGGGGGTGGGCCGGGGCACCGTCCCCAGGGAGCTGCTCCCGCTGTCACCGTTCGGCGTGTCGGTTGGCTCACACGACAACCCCGACGCCCAGGACGCCGACGCCAAGAACCGGGCGGTGTTCGCCGAGTCGGTCGAGTTGATGCGCCTCGCGCTCGACAACGAGACGTTCGCGTATCACGGGGAGTTCTTCGACGCGCCTCCGGCCGGCATTCCGGACAGGGGGGGCTTCGTCGAAGAGTTGACTCTCGTACCGAGGCCGCTCTATCCGTACGAGATCTGGCAGGCCGTCACCTCCCCGCCGACGCTCGAACAGGTCCCGAAGTGGGGGCACACGGGCGTGTTCTGGAACATGCACCATGCCTTCGTGAAGCGCTTCTGGGACCGCTACGGCGAGGTGTACGAGGAGACCCACGGTCACTCCCTGGCGCCGGGTGACAGTCGCAGGCTCGTGGTCAGCTTCCGGATCGGAGACACCCGGGAAGCGGCGATCGCGGCATCCCGGCCCGGTCATGACGAGTTCTGGAAGTTTCTCGGACCGTATGGTTGGTCGCGGGGATACATGGGCGAAGACGGGAAACCGGCGGCACCGGGACTCATCCCGACTCTCGAGCAATCGATGGAACAGAGGATGTACCTGGTCGGCACCGCCGAGGATGTCGCCGAGGGAATCACCTTCTACCGGGAACTGCTCGGTTGCGACTACATGATCTTGTTCCCGCAGTTCGCCGGTGACCCGTTCGCCCTGGCCGAGGAGCAGCTCGAGCGGTTCATGTCAGAGGTCGTCCCCCTGTTGGGCTGACCGGACATCCGCCGGCAACACCCCGCCGGGGTCGGCAACCACCCGCGGCAGTTCACATCCTCGATGGTGGAGGGCTGGCCGCCGTCAGGGCAGGTGGCATCTCCTCGACCGCAGTCCGATGTCGCCGACCCCAGGACCCATTGGGAGCCCTCGACTGTGACCATCGCCACTTCCGTCTCGGGCGATCGCGCCGGACGATGATGTCGAGGTCGCACCATGAAGCGTGTCGCGATTCTGTTTGTGGTTGCCTCGCTGGCGGGTTGCGCGGCTTCCGATAGCGGAGCATCAGGTTCGACAACCGCGGAAACGATCCCAGCGACGCCAACCGTGGAAACGACCCAAGCGAAGCCGACGACGACAGCGGCGACGGCCGGCGTGACCGGGGAATCGACCACCACATCGATCGTCATGGACTCGCCCACCCGAGAGGAGCCGCCGCACTTGCTGGTGGCCGACGACGAGGGGGTCCGCGTCCTCGCCGACGGAGAAGTCGTGCAAGAGTTCGTCGAGCAAGCGCCGGTAGCGCTCGCTCTCCCCGACCTGGCCGGGGGCGTTGTATTCCAACGTACGGCAGAAGGCTCACCGATCGAGTGGGTCGCCCGACCGGGGGATGAGCCGATCGTGCTGATCCAAGGCAAAGCATGGCTCGAGGATGTCGCCGCTTTCGACGGGGGGATCCACGTTGTCTACCGCACTGTCATCGAGGACCCCGCTGCGGGATGCGCCGAGAACGACGACGAATGCCGATGGCTGGCGACGGAACACCACCTGAACACATACGACCTCGACACCGGACTCGAAACCGACCTGGGAATCGTGGCCCACTTCGAGAGTTCCTGGACCCACTTCATCCTGGGACACGGGCGGATGGTGGTGCTGAAAGCCAAATACGGCGAACCCGACGCCTGCGGGGCGGTCTGGGAGCGCAGCCAACTGACCGACATCGCCCACCCCACGGCGATCATCGGTGAGGCCGGACCGTTCTTCCGCCGGTGCGACTTCGGCCCGAGTTCCCGCGACGCCGGCGGCACACTACGGGCCTCCCTCGCTCCTGACGACTCGACCGTTGCCTACGTCGAGACCGCGATGCAAGAGGAAGGAGGCGCCACCACCTTCGTCGTCATCGACTCCGCGACCATCGCCGAGCTGAGGAGAGTGACGCTCGAGCCATCGTTCGACCCCGCCTGGATGGACTGGGATGGCGTGCATGCGGTCGTCGGCGACTGGGAGGGGACGACGCGATTGCTGATCGGTCCAGACGACACCATCACCGATCTCGGCGCACTGGCAACGGCCGCATCGCGGTTGTCACTGTGGCAGGAGAGCACATGAACACGGAGAGGACGGCGCGCCGATTGATGGTGACTGTGACTCTGGCGTTGGTTTTCGGCTGTACCGGCACATCTGATCGCACACCCCAACCAACTGTGCAGACCACAACGACCTTGACCGACGCCGTGAACACGGCCTCCACTCAGGCCACGACGACGACCACGACCAGCACCACCACCAGCACCACAACCACGACCATTCCGACGATCGTGCTCCGCCACGATGGTCTGGGTGTCGTGTCGTTCGGGGACCCTGTCGACACGGTGATGGAGGTGCTCACGGCAGTGCTGGGACCGCCGAGCTGGGACGAGATACAGCAGTCTCCTGACGTCGACCGATCCGTTGCATGGGGGGGCGAGGGGGAGGAAGTCCTGTACCTCCAATTCACCTACTGGGACTATTTCGCGAGGGACGGAACGGCACCCGAGCCACCGGAACCGATGCCGGAGGGACCGGTCTTCCACTACTACCTGACGAAGTCGAGCCAGTTCGCCACCGACGCAGACATCACAATCGATAGCCCCGTCGGCGATCTGGCTGCGGTATATCCAGGCTTGCGGACCGGGGAGGGATGCGCAAACCCCGGAGAGATGGAGTTCTGGGTAGACCCACCTGAGCCCGAGGTCTGGCTCAACCTACCGATCTTCGGCCTACTCGACGGTGAACTGGATGAGCAGGGG
>JAOUGY010000414.1 GCA_029865445.1 Acidimicrobiia bacterium
CGGAGGAGCTCGACGAAGCCGTAGCGATGCTGAAGGCAGAGCTCACCAGTATCGCCGCCGCCACGACCCGCAAACGGATACTGGTGGTCGACGACGACCCTTTGATCTCCAAGCTTCTCGAAAGACGGCTCGAGGCGCCCGAGCGGTCGGTGGAGGTCGTGAATGATCTCCTGGCCGCCCGCGAGGCGATCGAAACCGCCAGATACGACCTCATCATCCTCGACCTGGTCCTCCCCGACGGTGACGGACGCCACCTTCTCAGCGAGATCGCAGGTCAGGTCGCCAACGCCTCGGTTCCCATCATCATCCTCAGCGCCAGCGACGCGTCCGGACTCCGCGCAGAGTGCCTCTCGCTCGGCGCCGAGGCGTTCATCACCAAGCCCTTCGACCCCGATGCTCTCACCCATCTCGTCGGCAGTTTTCTCGCCACCGACAACGCCAGTACCAACGAGCGGGCCGAGTTCGTTCGGGCATTCGACGCCCATTCGCACGACGAGGGCATGATCACCGTCGCAGCGGTGCTGACCGAGTCGCACGGCCCCGGCGGCAAACCATCGGATTCGCCTGACCCTCAAGTGATCGAAGAAGTGGAACGGACGATCCGCAGCATGATCGGCATTGGATCCACGGTCTCGCGGTGGTCGAACGCGGAGTTGGCGGTCGTCACGGCACTGGAACCGGCAGCGACAGTCGACATCCTGGACAGGGCACGCCTGCGTCTGCGTACGCAGAGCCATCCGTTCATCGAAGGCGCCCTCGTATCGCTGTCGGCGGGCGTCGTGCATGACCACGCCCATCGGGGTCTGGCAGGTCTCATGTCGCGAGCCCGCCAACTGGCGAGTGTCGCCCACCAGCGCGGGGGAGACCGTGTAGCCGCCGAATGGGGGGTACCGGGCAGCCGTCGGATCCTCCTGGCCGAAGATGATGCGCTGACTGCGGCGCTGGTCATCCACCGCCTCGAACGCGAAGGCTTCGTCGTCGACCACTACGCCAACGGGGCCGAAGCCGCGGCCGCCTATGCCGGTGGGCTGTTCGACCTGGTGGTGCTCGACGTGCAGATGCCGGGCCTCGATGGATTCGAAGTGTTGCGAAGGATCCGGGGGACCGAGGAACGTCGGGTTCCGGTGGTCATGCTGACAGCCGTTGGGAGCGAGCGCGACGTTGTCAAGGGATTCGAGATGGGTGCCGATGATTACATCCTCAAGCCGTTCTCACCAGCGGAATTGACGGTCCGGCTCAAGAGATTCGTGACCGAGAACCGATGAAAGTCTCGAAGAGAACTCAGGGATGGGCATGAAATTCGTAGTCTGCGATGACGATCCGGTGATCCGGTATCTGCTGGAAGTCGTGCTGGGAAAGCGCGGGGGTCACGATGTCGTGGCGGTGGACGACGCGACCCAGGTCGCCGTCAACGTCGCCCAACACAACCCCGACCTCGTTCTCCTGGACTTCATGATGCCGGGACTCACCGGACTCGATGTTGCGGCCGAGCTCGCAGCCGACCCTGCCACGGCCGGCACTCCTGTGGCCTTCCTGACCGGGCGTGCCGACATCGAGGACCAGGACTTCACCGAGTTGAACGTGGTCGGAGTGATCGAGAAACCGTTCGACACATCCACCCTCGCCACTCGACTCCTCGAGATGATCGCCTGACGAGGCCATTTACCGGCCAGACTCGCTGCCGACAGGAAACACCATGGCAGGACCCGGTCCCAGCACCAGCTCGACGGACTCGTTCACTCCTTTCGACTTTCGCGCCCCGAACAAATTCCAGAGCGGGTTCGTCCGTGAGTTCGGAGACCTCCATGAGACCTTCTCCCGCGTGCTCTCGGACCTCTTCACGAGGGAACTGAAGACGTCGGTGACGATCGAGAGCTTGGGCGCCGAACAGCTCTCGTACGACGCATATGTGCGATCGATGCCGAACCCGAGTGTTCTCTCGATCGTCGAATTGAACCCACTTCCCGGCCTCGTGGTCGTCGAACTGAGCGCTCAGCTGGGGCTTGTCCTGGTGGACCGAATGCTCGGTGGTCCGGGCCGGCCGGTGGCGCCGCGACGCCCCACGGGACTCGAACAGACCCTGCTGGGAGCGCTGCTGGAGCACCCGCTCACGGCGATTGCCGAGACGATGCACGGCGTCGTCGACATCCAACCGAGGTTCGTCACGTCCGAGCTGAATCCGATGTTCGCTCACGCCGCCAGCCCCACCGAGGGCGTTTTGGTTCTGACCTTCAGCCTCGTCGTCGACTCGTCGGGTCCTTCGTCCCGTGGCCTGATCTCGGTGTGTTATCCGATGACAGTCCTCAACCCGATCAGGGAGGCCATGCGATCTGCGCGCTGGTCTGGCGGCGAGCGAGGCGTGGAAGGCGACAGACCGATGGCATCGCTCCTCGAACGGACCGAGGTCGAGCTGGTCGCCAGGACGCGGACCACCAAGATGGCTGCGGCGGACCTGATCGGCATCCAACCAGGCGACGTGGTCATGCTCGACCACGGTGTCGCCGATCCCCTCCTCGGGATGGTGGACGGCAATCACTTCATGAATCTACGACTGGGCCGACAGGGATTCGACCTGGCAGCCCGGCTGGAGCACTGGACATGAGCGAGAACCCCGAATCAACTGAAGGGCTCGGCCGCCTCGCCGGGGTCGTCCTCGACGTCACCGTGGAGTTGGGCCGAAGCCGCCTACCCATTCGTGACCTCCTGGCTTTGGACGAGGGAGGCGTCGTCAAGCTGGGCCGTCAGGTAGGAGACCCGGTGGATCTGGTCGTGAACGGTCTTCTCACCGCCCGAGGCGAAATCGTCGTCGTCGATGGCCGGCTGGGCCTGAAGGTCACCGAAGTTCTCTGAGGGCCCGAGCTGCGCTCGGGCCGCCGTGCGCGATGAGCGATGAGCGATGAGCTGTGCGCTTTCTCCCCCTCCGCCGCCTACGGCGACACCTCCCCCGCTGGGGGAGGAGACAAGAGGCCCTCGCTTTCGCTCGGGCCGCCGTGCGCGATGCGCGGTGCGCTTTCTCCCCCTCCGTCGCCTGCGGCGACACCTCCCCCGCTGGGGGAGGAGACAAGAGGCCCTCGCGACGCTCGGGCCGCCGTGCGCGATGCGCGATGGGCGGTGCGCTTTCTCCCCCTCCGCCGCCTACGGCGACACCTCCCCCGCTGGGGGAGGAGACAAGAGGCCCTCGCGACGCTCGGGCCGCGGTGCCGGAGGCCGGCCTCCTCGCCCCCTCGCCCCCTCGCCTGC
>JAOUGY010000098.1 GCA_029865445.1 Acidimicrobiia bacterium
GGTGCGGTTACACAACGGACAACGATGAGAACCCCCACTCCGTGTTCGGTTGGGGAAGGTGGTTCAGCATGGACGTCAGCCCGTACTACCTAAACAACGAGCGCGGATGTATAGGCGGATCGTCTGGTTCTGCCGTTTGGAACAATGCTAACGGGAAAGCCGAAGGGATCTTGACCGACTGCGCGGATGTTGAAGTGGTAGTCAAGGACTTCCAGAATCAGAACGTCTCAATCATGCGGGTCATGTGGGTTCAGTACATTGAGTATGCCGAGGACATACTGAATGTGACCGTTTTGACGTCCTGAGGCCTCGCTAGTCCGCAACTAAAGGCGATATCGGTTCTTCAAGCAACCGTAGTCAGCCTCCGGTGCTCGGAGCCGTTTCGACTGATGTCGGGGTGAACGTGTCCTGCTGGTCCCATCGCCGCTGATCGATGCATTGGTTGATGGAAAGAGCCCCGAGTAACACGATCGCAACAATAGCGATTGCCTGTCCGAGGCGTCTGCGGGTGTCCATCGGGGAGAGCTTACCTGGTTCCTCGGAGTTCAGTAGGCGTCGGGTAGCGGTGAGGCATCAGTACCAGAGGGGCAGGTTGACGAGTAACGACCCGACCGACGTTCCTGTTCTCTCCGTCCTACGCCCGCCTTGATGAACCCCCTTCGGATGGTCTCGGATGTAACAACCCTGACATGGCCGGACCCCGGGATCTGGTCGGACGCCGGTTCACCGCTGAGGCTCCCAACCGGTTGTGGATCGACGGACATCACCTATGTGGCCACCTGGTCGGGGTTCGTGTATGTGGCGTTCGTCATCGACGTGTTCTCGAGAGTGATCGTCGGGCGGCGGGCCTGTACCTCCCTGAGAACGGATCTGGCGCTCGACGCCCTCGAACAGGCCATCTGGGAACATCCTGGAACGTCTCAGCGGGTCGGAGACGGATCGTTGGGGTACGGTCACCACCCCCAACAGTCCCTCGGGAAGGTGTGGGTGTCTGGCCGGTCATGGTCCGTTGGCTCTGGCTTGTCTCGGGGTTTGCTCGATGCCGCGACGCTGTCGGGCGGCCTCCATGCTGCGGTTGATTCTCTGCCACTCCAGGTCGTCGTTGGGAATGGGATTGTCGATGGCGATGTCGTGTCCGGGTTCGCTGGGCGGCGGCGGACGGTCGAGCTTCTGTTCGATGTCGTGGCGGGCGGTCCGTCGGGTGGTGGCGGGTTGGTCGATCCAGTCTCGGGTGAGGGCGTGGGTGAGAACGTCGAGAGCCGCCTGGTGGTCTCCCGCCACGACGAAGGTTTCGTTTGCGTGCCGTCCTCGAGTCATTGACGTGTAGAGGCCGCGGCTGTCGATGGGGCTGTCGATGAGGATGAGGGCGTGGTCGACGGTGCGGCCTTGGGTGGTGTGGCTGGTGTGGGCATAGCCGAGTTCGAGATGCTCGATCGCGTAGTCGGCGGGGAGCCGGACGGTGCCTGAGGGTCCGGTGACGGTGACGGCCCCGTCAGCATGGATCGATTGGATGGTCCAGTGGTCGCGGTTCTTGACCATGACTCCCCGGTCGGTGCCCAGGTTCCGTTGGTTGCGGCGGGTCACCACATGGTCACCGACGAGGAGCCGCTCGCCGTCGTCGTGTTGGTGGAGGCTGGGTCCATCAGGGTCGAGTTCACCGGTTTCGATGCGATGCCGCTGGGCAGCCTGATTGAGCCGATCAACGGTGTTGTTGGTGCCGGCCATCAACGCCACCGTCTCACCCCTCAGCCGGGCTTCAGCCCAGGCGTCCACGATTCGGGACTCCATCTGATCGAGGGTGCCGTCGTGGATGCGGCCGTGCCGGTCGTATTCGCCGAGGACGGCGATGTCGCCTGTGCGGAGCCGGCGGGTCGCATCAGCTTCCCAGGGGCGGGTGAACCGGTGAATGTGGTCGAGTTCGATGGCACCGTGGGTGTTGGTGAGGTGGGTGAACATGCCGCCCCTGCCGACAGCGGAGAACTGGCGGGGGTCACCCACCATCATGATCCGCCAGCCGTGCCGGTCGGCGAGGGTGGCGAGGTCTGCGAGTTTGGGGGTGGAGACGGTGCCGGCTTCGTCCACGATCACCGTTGCTCCCCATTCCAGCTGGTAGGCCGGTTCGGGTAGCCGATCAGGACGAGAATGCTCATACAACAGTTTGTCGAGGGTGTCGGCGGTGACGCCGGTTTCGATGGCGAGGACGTGGGCGGCGGCGGCGGTGGGTGCCACCCCGAACACGGTGTGACCGTGGTGTTGGAGGTATGCGATGGCGGGGGTGAGGGCAGTGGTCTTCCCGGATCCGGCCGGTCCCACGATCAGCGCCAGGGGGGTGAGCCCGGCGACGGCCCGGCAGGCGTCGACCTGACCGGGACTCAACCCGGTCGTGTCGAGGTCCTGGCAGACGCGCTGGTTGGCGGCGGTGGGGATGCGGGGTTTCCGGTCGGCCCATTCGAGGATCTGTTCTTCCTGGTCGAGGATCGCCTGGGTGGTGAGGACCCGGTCCACCGCCGCCTCGCTGATCGGTCGTCCGTCCCGTCGTAGTGGCACCCCGCCGGGGGCGGGTGGTGAAAGGTCCACACATCGGGTGGCGGTGACGTGGTCGGCGAGACGTTGCAGGAACCCGGCGAGTTCGTCGGCTCGGACGGTGACCTGGGTGGGGACCTGGGCGGCGAGCTCGCGGAGCAGTTCGGCGGGACGCCACGTCGACTGCCGATCACCCAATGCTTCGAGCGCCGCCTCGACCATGACCGCCATCGTCGCCTGGTCGATCCCGGTCGGTTGAACGATGCGACCGGTGGTGTCGGTGACCAGCGTTTCAGGATCAATCCCCAAGCTCCGGGTGCGGTGTCGCCATTCGTGGTGGAGTTCGCCGACGGTGTGCCCGTGTGGTTTGGGAGGGCGACTGTCGACCACCGCTTCACGTTCCAGCCGCCACCGCTCCCTCGCCGTGGGTTCCCGACCGAGGTCGTCGACGAATCGGCGCAGCTTGGCGTCGACCCGCTGGTCGACATCGCGGCTGCGTTGCGAGAACTCCGCCAGCACGTCCGAGTCGATGCCGGTGATCTCGGCGATCCCGTTCACCGGCGGCTCCCAGGCGACTCCGATTCGGCGGGTGAGCTCGGTCCGTAGCCCGGCGTGATACAACCCCGACAGGCTCCGCTGGTCCATCTTCAACGTCCGTGCATCCAGGGCGAGCCAGCGGCCGTCAGGGGAGCGGACCCGGTTGGCGATCACCGCATGCGTGTGCAGTTGTGGGTCGAGTTTGCGGCTGGTGTGCTGACGGAACACCCCCACGATGATCCCCTCGGCGTCGACACACACCCCATGACCCTGTCGTCGCATCCGGGTGTGCGCCTGGGACTCCACCCAGGCGAGCACCGCCTCCACCGCTGAGTCGTGCGCCTCCACCACATGCCGGCGGGTCTGGTCATCGCCGAGGGCGAACAGCACCGACACCGACTTGGGTGCCGAGAAGGTGGCATCGAACCCTCGCACCGACCCATCGCCATATCGGCGTCCCAACCGTCCACCGGTGGTCGGGTGTTCTCCGGCCATCACCGCCAGAAACGCCCCGTCATCCACCGGCCCGTCCAAGCCGAGGAGGGCGGCGCCCCGTCCGTACCAGCGGCCCGGAGGCTCACCGGCGTCCAAGTAGTAGGAGGGGAGCTGCTCTGTGTAATAGCGGCCAGCCTGTGGCCCTTTCAACGTGGTCACCCGCACCGTCACGACGCCACCCCCACCCTGTCACCGCAGGTGTGCACCCGTCTGTCTCTGTTGGCTCGGCGGGGTCGCTGCGAGTTGGAGGGTGTGGTCATGATCCGAATCCCCTGTGGGCTGCGGACTCTCGCGACTATGATACCTCTAATGCATCGTTATAGGCGTATAACTATTGATAACTGATGCGAAATGATGCGCGATGACCAGAGGTGTGCGAGCGCTGACCGGACGGGGTTGATCGAGCAGAACCTCTGCCCGCGTCGCTTGTCTGTGTGATTGGATTGAGGCACCGCAGTAGGGGAGGGAGGACGTATGAGACGCTCCGGATGGATCGAAGACCGGCAGGGGCGGACCGGGCGGCGGTGGCGGGCCAGATACCGGGGACCCGACGGACGGATCCGCTCCCGAAGCTTCGACCGCAAGGTCGACGCCGACCGGTGGCTGATTGCCCGGCTCGGGTCGATCGACCGGGGCGAGTGGATCGCCCCCGAAGCCGGAGACATCCCCCTCGCCGAAGCAGCCGCCGACTGGCTCTCGGGGCTCGACATCAAACCCAAGACCCGGGCCGGCTACGAATCCCTGCTCCGCTCCCGAGTACTGCCCGTCTTCGGAGACCTTCCCTTGAACAGGATCACTCCGGCGATGGTGCGGAACTGGATCGCCGACATGTCCGCCGAGGGGTTGTCAGCGTCGCGGATCAAACAAGCCAAACAGGTCCTGGCAGCACCCCTCGAACTGGCCGTCATCGACGGGATCATCGCCCGCTCCCCCACATCCGGAGTGAAGGCCCCCACCGTGCGGCGTCGCGAGCAGCGGTTCCTCACCGCCGAACAAGTCGCTGTTCTCGCCGCCGCCGCAGACGACGCTCAGGACGGGGCCGGGCTCATCGTCGAAACCCTGGCGTGGGTGGGGATGCGATGGGGCGAACTGGTCGCACTCAGACGGTCCCGAGTCCACCTGTTGCGCCGCCGGATCGAGATCGCAGAAGCAGCCACCGAACTCGGATCCGGATTGTCATGGGGAACCCCCAAAACCCACGAACGACGCCTCGTCACCATGCCCGCCTTCCTCGCCGACCAACTCGCCCCCCGACTCGGCGACATCGCTGACGACGGACTCGTGTTCACCGCCCCCAACGGAGGGCCATTGCGTTCCTCACCATTCCGCCAGCGGATCTGGAAACCAGCAGTCGAAGCGGCAGGGCTCGAACAGCTCCGCATCCACGACCTGCGAGGCACCGCCGCCTCGCTCATGATCTCCTCCGGCGCCAACATCAAAGCCGTCCAACGTCAACTCGGACACGCCTCCGCCGCCATGACTCTCGACCTCTACGGACACCTCTACGAAGACGACCTCGACACTCTCGCAGACGCCCTCGACCGCCGCTATGCGGCCGCAACGACACCAGCACAGACCCGCGCCGAAGGAGCGTCCAACGATTCTCCCGCGCCCCTATCGCGCCCCCGTGCGCCCCGAGGGTCAGTGGGATCGCGGTGAGGATCCACGGCTGACGCCTCGGAAACCCCTTGTTTTCGGGGTTTCTGGCGGAGGGAGTGGGATTTGAACCCACGGAACCGGGAAACCGGTTCAACGGTTTTCAAGACCGTCACTTTCGACCGCTCAGTCATCCCTCCGTGGCAGAAGTCACCGCCTTCCGCCGTTGACGGTCCTCGATGATCGCTGCGTCGATCAGTCTGGCCGACGGGCGAGCCATCGGTCAAGACGCAAATAGGTAGGTGCTACCGATGAGCGTCGGGGGTTGGTCTCATACGGTGATCGTGGTCCGAAACACAAGGAGACGAGATCGATGACCGAGACAGCACCAATCGCCCAGGACGCACCCGTCGTGCGGAACGGAGTACCCGTCACGAAGCTCTTCGCAACGCGCGAGAAGCTCACCACACAGCCGGAGCTCGCACAGTTCCGGTTCACGGCACGCAACAGCTGGATCGGGGGGACTGCCTCGCAGACCTCGATCCACGAGTGGTACGGAGTGGGCACCGACCACCTCCACGTCGAGGAGTTCACGTTCTCGGCCGACCACCCGACACTCGGGAACGGCCATGGCCCCACCCCTCAGGAGAGCGTTCTCCACGCACTCGCCGCCTGCCTCACCGCCGGGATCGCCACCGTTGCCGCCGCCCGGAAGATCCAACTGACGTCGGTGACCTCGATCGTCACAGGTGAGATCGACGTCCGAGGCGCCCTCGCCATCCGAGAGGAGCGGCGCCCCGATCAGCCCGTCGTACCCGTTTCGGTTCGGCCGGGATTCCAGAAGGTGACCGTCGCTTTCGAGATCGACGGCGACGCCGATGCCGAGTCGCTCGAGGCCCTCGTCGAGTCATCCCGGGCGACATCGGCCGTATACGACATGCTGACGGGAATCACGCCGGTGGAGATCACCGTCGGCGCCTGATTCGACCCTGTCGGGAGAGCAGGTCAGATCCTCTATGGATCTGACCTGCTTCGGCGGAGGGGGAGGGATTCGAACCCTCGAGGAGCGAACGCCCCTACGGCATTTCGAGTGCCGCGCACTAGACCGGACTATGCGACCCCTCCGAGGGGCTCACCGGATGAGCCGGCGACCGACGTACAAGCCCGTACACATCGGTGCCGGTACTTTGTACTCGGTATGGTCGTCTCCGCAAAGACGAATCTGCAGAGACGGCCTGGCGGAGGGAGGGGGATTTGAACCCCCGAGGGGCGTGAACCCCAACGGCATTTCCAGTGCCGCGCACTAGACCGGACTATGCGATCCCTCCGTGCAAACGCCTCGACGGTTGCCGAGGCGCCAACAGAGTACCGACATACGACCCGACAGACCAGACGGAGAACGGAATGGACGCCACGTGGGAGTGGGCGATGGAGCTCGCCCTCGCCGAAGCCGCTCGGGCCGCGGACGCGGGAGAGGTTCCTGTCGGAGCGGTCCTGCTCGACGACGACGGGGTGGTGGTCGCCGCCGACCGCAACCGCCGAGAAGAGCTCGCAGATCCGACCGCACACGCCGAACTGTTGGTGCTGTCGAGCGCCGCGAGGTCGCTCGGGTCCTGGCGACTCGAAGGACATACGCTCGTTGTGACCCTCGAACCGTGCGCCATGTGTGCCGGGGCGGCGGTGAACGCCAGGGTCGAACGCATCGTGTACGGGGCGACCGACCCGAAGGCCGGCGCCGCATGGAGTCTCTACAACATTCCTCAGGACCCGCGTCTCAACCACCAGTGTGAACTGGTGGCCGGCGTGCTGGCAGAGCCGTGCGGGAACCTGCTGGTGTCGTTCTTCGACCGGCGGCGCTGAAGGATCGGCCCATACCTACACTGATTGGTCGCAGAGTGGGTGCGGCCCCCGGGTCCTGCGCGGCGGGGCGCCGTGAATCTGGTCAGGTCCGGAAGGAAGCAGCCATAAGCGGTTTGCTCCGGGCGCCGCAGTCAAGCCTGGTGGCCGCACCCACTCTGCCCTTCTACCTTTCCGCGGGCTCAGGACTTCGCTGAGCGACGTCTGTTACCCAGGGTTCTGGACTTCGCCCAATCCGCGGGCCGGGGACTTCGCTGAGCGACGTCTGTTACCCAGGGTTTTCGACTTCAGGGTTTGCGGAGGATGGTGGCGTAGACGAAGCCGAGTGGGCCCATCCGCCAGACCCGCTCGAACACGAGGGGACACCCCTCGTAGAGACGTTCGGCAGGTGGGAGTTTGTCGAGCGAACGATGCAGGTACCAATAGTCCTTCGGGGCCCCGGCGATCAGCCCCGCCAGAGGCAGAAACACCGCCGACGCCGCCCGATGCACCGCCGCCAGCACCCGCGACTTGGGCCGGCCCAAATCCACTATCACCGCCACCCCACCGGGTCTGAGCACACGCCGGATCTCGGCCAGCGTCTCGGGAATGGACGTGAGGTTCCGAAAGACATAGGCCGAGAACACTCCGTCGAACGAGCCATCGGCGAACGGCAGGTGCTCTCCCAATCCCGCCACCCGATCCGGAATCGGCGACAGCGCCAGCATCTCGCGCACAGGGTCGAGTGCCACCACATCGAACTCGGCCAAGACCGGAGCCGCGGCACCCGTGCCGCTCCCCAGATCCAGAACTCGCCCCTCAGGTAGAAAGGCGATCCCGCGCCGACGCCAGTTCTGTTCCTGCCCGAACGACAGGATGCGGTTCAACAGGTCATATCGCGCCGCGATGCGAGCGAAGATGCGATCCGACTCCCTGCTCAAGGCTCGATCGATTCGAATCCCGTGTACGGGCGGAGCGCCTCGGGGATCACCACCGACCCATCTGGCTGCTGGTGATTCTCCAGGATCGTGAGAATCGTCCGTCCCACGGCGACGGCCGTGCCGTTGAGCGTATGGATCACCCGGTTACCCGACTCGGTCCGTTGACGCACCTTCAGACGCCGCGCCTGGAAGTCGGTGGTGTTCGAACACGACGTGATCTCACGGTACGCCTGCTGGCCCGGGAACCAAGCCTCGATGTCGTACTTCTTGGCGGCAGGGGCGCCCAGGTCGCCGGCTGCCACGTTCACGACGCGATACGGAACGTCCAGCCCTCGGACGATCGACTCCTCGTAGGCGAGGAGCCTGTCGTGCTCCTCCACCGACAGCTCGGGCTCGGTGAACACGAACATCTCCACCTTGTCGAACTGGTGGACCCGGAAGATCCCTGCGGTGTCCTTGCCGTATGTCCCGGCCTCCCGTCGGAAACACGTCGAGAACCCGACGTACCGTTTGGGGAGCTCCCCAGCCTCGAAGATCTCGTCCATGTGATAGGCGGCGAGCGGAACCTCGGCGGTCCCCACCAGGAACAACTCGTCCTCCGGGACCGCGTACACCTGCTCCCGGGCGTCCGGGAAGAAACCCGTCCCGAACAACGCGTCCTCCTTCACGAGCACGGGGGGAACCATCGGCGTGAACCCCGCCTCGGTGAGGCGATCGAGGGCGTACCTCACGAGCGCGAACTCCAAGAGCACGGCCTTGCCCTTCAGGTATCCGAACCTGGCCCCGGAAACCTTGGCTCCTCGCTCGGTGTCGATCACATCCAGGAGGGCGCCGAGCTCGGCGTGATCTCTGGTGATGTTGCGGGTGACGATGTCGCCCACCCGCTTGATCTCCACGTTGTCCGCATCGGTGAATCCATCGGCCGCCGAAGGGTCCACGAGGTTGGGAACGTCGATCCAGATGGCATCGAACCTTTGCTGCAGGGCGTCAGCCGCCGCAGACTGCTCCTTGAACTGCTCAGAGAGTGCGGCGGCGGCCTCGATGGCGGCCTGCTTCTCATCGCCCTGGAGCCCGGCGATCGCCTTGCCCGACTCCTTCTGTTCTGCCCGTGTCTCCTCGGCGTTCTGCCGAGCCCGCCGCACGTCCGCGTCCAACGACACCAATGCGTCCACATCGATGTCCACGCCACGGCGGCGGATTGCGTCCTTGATGAGGTCGGGCTGGTTTCGAAGGATGGAGAGGTCGATCATCGTGGGTCACCGCTCAGGATACCCATGGGCGGAGAGGCCGCTGAATCAACCTTCCGTGGTGGTGGTGCTCCCGGTTTCCTCGTTCACGAGAAATGCCCACTGCACGAGATTGTCCTCGGACTCCTCTTCGCCCTCGGCGAGGGGCAGTTGCACGGTCAGTAGGTAGGTGATTCCGGGTGAGACATCCAGCGCTTCGAACAGCACCGTGGTCTGACCGGCGGCCTGGATGGCAGGGACTTCCCCGGTGAGTGAAATCGAGGTCTCGTCGTTGCCGACCAGCGACAGACTCAATTGGGACGGATCGGATTCGGTGTTGCCGCGATTCAGCACCACCACCTGGACGGCCAGAGAATCGGTCACTGTGACCACCCGATCATCCGAAGTGTTGACCACTGTGGGCGGCTCGGTCGCCACCTGTTCGATGGCGACCTCGGCCCTCAACGCCAACAGATTGCCTTCAGCCCTCGCCACCGACACGATGTGTGCGGGACCGGTCGAGAATGGGTACGTGTCCGACACGAAAGCCACCACCGGGAACGGAGCAACGGCCGCCGGGGTGTCGGCGGCGTCGATGGCTGTCACAAACGACTGATAGAGCCGATCGCCGGCGCGCAGGTCGATGAGGGCGTCGGTGATGTCGATCTCCACCCCCACCGCCAGCGGATCGTCGGCGGCGATGAAGACCAGATCCCGGAACGAGGACAGGCCCGTCTCCCACGATCGCACCACCACGTCCAGCAGCGCCAGGGGGGCTGTCAACGCCGGATCTCCGGATGGCGCGGTGCTCATCACTGCCCGTACCTCGCCCAGGCTCGACAACGTCTCTTCCACCGTGGCGTCGAAACTGACCCTGTCGACACCTCCGATCCCGTCGACCATCGCTCCGAACTGGGTTGCCTCGGCGGCGGCGGTCTCCAAGGCGGTGCGGAGGTTCTCGGCGAACAATGGAGGGGTCGCGTCCCTGTCCACCGCCAGGCCGAACGCGACTACAAGACCAATCAGGATGGTGAGAACGACCGGCACCAGCCACCGTCGTCGTCGCCGGCGGTGCGGTCGGAAAGGATCTCCGATCAAGTGGGCGAGGGGGGACTTGAACCCCCACGAGGTTGCCCTCACTGGCACCTGAAGCCAGCGCGTCTGCCAATTCCGCCACTCGCCCGAGAGGCGGAGCGAGATGGTAGCGGAGTGTCAGGTTATTGACATCCCGAGATCCGGCGTCTGTCTCCGAGGTCTGCGGAAGGTGTTGCTCGGGGCGAAAGCTGTGGCGTGGGGTAGCGTGATGCTCGCCATGGATCTGATCCGCCGCCTGGAACGCCGCTTGGAGGCTCTGCTCGACGGGGTCGTCGGGACCGTGTTTCGCGGCCACATCCACCCGAGCGAGCTCGCCGAGAGGATCATCCGGGAAGCAGACCTCGCCGCCCGGGAGTCCGCAAGTGGCACTGTGGTGCCCAACCGATACGTTTTGGCCGTCAATCCCGACGACCTCGACGGCCCGCATGCCCAGCTCGGAAAAGAGCTCGCTGTGATGGTCGACGAGCTGGCGTTCGATCGGGGCTGGCGGCTGGAAGGTCCCTCGGAGGTGGTGGTCGTGGCCAGCCCCTCCGCCCCCCATGGGCGGCCGCGTTGTGACGGGCAGTTTCTGGCGGGACGTCGCAACCCCTGGGCGAGACTCGCAGGTCCCACCACCGTGGACATCACAGTCAACCGGGCGGTCGTCGGTCGGGGCGGCGAAGCCGACGTCACCGTCTCGGGAGAGCACGTGAGCCGCCGTCATGCGATGATCTGGCGCCAGGAGGGGCGGGTGCTCGTGTCCGACCTCGGATCGTCCAACGGTACGGCAGTGGATGGGGTCAGGATCGGGGATCGCCCCGTCGAAGCCACTCACCACTCCACGATCACCTTCGGCGACGTTCAATACCGACTCGAAATCGATACATGACATGCCAGACCTGCTGCTGACACTGCTCCGTCTCATCTTCCTGGCCCTCGTCTACCTGTTCGTGTGGCAGGTGGCCAGAGCGATCGGCGCCCACCTCGGCCTGTCGCCGCTCCGTCGCAATCGCCGACCCGGGACGAGAGTCGTGGTCGTGAGGTCCGACGTCCAACCCGGGCTCGATTTCTCGGTCGCCGATGCCGTGGTGCTGGGCAGAAGCGCCGAGGCGGACATCCACCTCGAAGACCCCTACGCTTCCGAGTTCCACCTCCGGTTGAACAATCGGGACGGGAAGCTCGTGTTGACCGATCTGGGAAGCACCAATGGCACGTATGTGAACGGTCGTAGAGTGACGACACCCGTCGACCTCAACCGGGGCGACGCGGTGCAGGTGGGCAAGACCGTCATGGAGGTGCGGTGAGATTCCAATGGGCGACAGCGACCCATCAGGGTCGGGTCCGGGCCAACAACCAGGACTCTGCGCACCCCTCGGCATCGGGGAGCGCCGACGGAGTCATGATGGTGGTCGTAGCCGACGGAATGGGTGGTCACGTCGGCGGTGAAATCGCATCGCGGATTGCCATCGACGCCGCCGTCGCCGCCGAGGGTTCGGTATCGGATCGAATCGCGGCCGCCAACCACGCCATCCTCGCCGAGGTCGGCACCCGACCGGAGCTCGCCGGTATGGGTACGACGATGACCATGCTCGAAGGCCACCCCGACGGTCAGGGATGGATCGGCCATATCGGCGACAGTCGCGCCTATCTCCTGCGAGACGGCACACTCAGTCAGATCACCGAAGACCACACCATCGTCACCGAGTACTTGCGAACCGGCAAGATCA
>JAOUGY010000415.1 GCA_029865445.1 Acidimicrobiia bacterium
CCGAAGATCCCCGCCTCGCCCGATTGCGGCGAGCGTACGCGGATGCGCGAATGGTGCTCGACGGCCTCGATTCCCAAGAGGTCGATCGTCGAAGGTCCGGTCCCGATACACCGCGAGCGGGTGAGATGCGGCGAAGGGTCGAGGCGGTGTTCGCAGATCTGGCATCGCTCGAGGCTGATGCCCCCACCGCGCTGGAACGGTCGACACTGAGAGAAGTCGCCGATGCCGTCACCGCCCTCGATCGGGCTGCCGACGAGGCCGCCGCCTCACCGCCCGGCTCCGAGGAGTCGCTGCTCGCCCCCGTCAGGTACCGTTTGGAACGGGGGCTCGATCGGCTTGGCGAGCAGATCAGAGCCGGTGCATGACCGAACCCACGAGAAAGGGCAGCGTATGACGAGTGACATGGTATCGGTCGACCCTTCGACCGCGCGCATGATCAGAGGCGCCGGGATCTTCGCCGGCCTGCTCACCCTGGTGTTGGGGATCCTGGTGTTGGTCTGGCCCGGGGTCACCATCGGTGTGGTCGTGATCACGGTCGGCATCCAGTTCGTGGTCGTAGGGTTGCTGACCTTGACCGCCGCCATCACCGGCGAGGACGGAGTCGGAGAGAAGGTCCTCCTGTCGGTGCTCGGTATTTTGGGCCTCTTGGCTGGGGTCGTCACGTTGGCGCGTCCAATGAGGAGCTCGGTCGTTCTCGTGGTTGTGATCGGTGCGTTCTGGCTGGTAGGTGGGATCGTCGATCTGGTGGCATCAGTCTTTGGTCGCTCGGTGCCCGGTCGCGCTTGGCGAATCGTGGGGGCCGTGGTTTCCGTCGCTGCCGGTGCGATCGCCCTCAGCTGGCCCGGCATCACCGTGGTCGCTCTCGCACGAGTTTTGGGAATATGGATGGTCGTCTTCGGTGGCGTCATGCTCGTGCTCGGGCTCACCCAGAGAGCCGAGTGACCGCTCCTGATCGTGGTCCCGTCCGACGTCCCGGGCCCCGTTTCGGCGACCGACCGTGACCGGGGCAGTCTTCTCCCGTCCGGGTGGCCTCAACACGGTCCGCCCTTCCAGTGGTATGACCTCCACGACGGGCCGGACGGACTGCGGGGTGGGGTGACCTGGACGAGACCGTACCGTGAGGCGCCATCGTGAAACAGGGCGTCAGTGAAACGTCCGGGAAAACGCCAGCCCTCCGTTTGAGCAACATATCAATGGCGAGCAGGCTGTCCCTCGCGGTTCTTGCCGTGACCATCGGATCCCTACTCGTTACCTCGGTCGTCAGTCTCGCCTACGGGGAATCCCTGGCGGACGGCGTGATCCGCAATCAGCTCAGCGCTCAACTCGCCCTCAAGGCCGACCGGATCGAACGCTACGTGGCGTCGATGACAGCGAGCACGGCGGCATTGGCCGGCGCCCCGGCGATCGCCGAGGCCGCGCTTCGGTTCCGGGACGCCTATCAACTGCTCGACGACGCCGACGGTCTGGTGGTCGAGGAGGCGAAGGTGGTTGAGTTCTATCAGACCAGCTTTGCCCCGGAGCTCGAGGCGGTGACTGGCCCCGGTGCCTCGTGGACGAGTCTGTTGCCGTCGGGGCAGGCGGCCATCTACCTCCAGGCGAACTACGTGGTACCCGAAATGGGGGACCCCTTGGAGCGCAGGCTGGTCGACGACGCCCGTGATGGCAGCGCCTGGTCCGAGGTGCACCGCGCTGTGCATCCGGGTCTCCTGGAGGTCACGGATCGATTGGGTGTCGCAGATCTGTACCTCGTCACCCCGTCCACCGGCGAAATCGTCTACTCGGTCGCCAAAGCTCCCGACTTCGCCACCAGCCTCGAGGCCGGCCCGTACGATGGGAGCGTTCTGGCGAACCTCGTCCGCTCGGTCCGCGACAACCCTGAACCGGGACTCGTGATGATGTCCGACGTCGTACCGTACGATGCGATTGGCGGCCGCCCTACGGGCTTCCTGGCGAGCCCGGTCTTCGACGATGGCGAGATGGTGGCGATCCTCGTCCTCGAGATCTCGACAGATGCCATTGATGAAGTCATGACCTCGGAAGGGGATTGGGCGTCGGACGGTCTGGGCGACACAGGCGAGACGTTCATCGTGGCGGCCGACGGGCGCATGCGCTCGATCTCGCGTTCGTACATCGAGGATCCTGGGGGCTACGTGGCGATTGCCGAAGCAGCCGGCACGCTCACGCCGCCCGAGGCGACGGCGATCCGCGGCGCCGCGACCACCACGTTCTTCCAGCCGGTCACGGATCCAACGACGCTCGAGTCGGCGGACACAGATCCCACGCCTGCCGTCAGCTACCTGGGAAGCGACGTGTTTGCGGCTTACCGGCCGCTTTCGGTCTCTGGAGTTGAATGGTTCGTGGCCGCCCAGGTCGGTCGAAGCGAGGTGGGTGAGCCGGTGGCGGCGTTCCGCAAGGCCTTGCTGATCGGCGTGGCCATCTTCGTGGTCATGGTCACCTTCGGTACGGTCGCGTGGGCGGATCGTGTGTTCTCACCGATCCGGGCCGTGAGCGAAAAGTTGCGACGGATTCATGAGGGGAGCGTCGTGGACGCTTTCAGTCCCCAACCACGCTCAACTGCAGAGTTCTCCACCCTCGAGCAGAGTATCGACGCCATGCTGGAAGCCTCCACCGAGAGGCAAGCTGCCCTGTCCGCCGCGGCCGAGGAGCGGCTCGGCATCCTGAGGAGTCTCCTTCCGCCGACCGTCGTCGAACGCGTCGAGGCAGGGGACCGAAAGGCGCTCGATCAGATTCCGCAGGCCACCATCGTCGTGATGCTCGTCGATGGGTTCGGAGACCTCGTCCAGATCGCGGAGCGAGGCAGTGAACGAGGTCTGCTCGACCGACTCGTCTCGGAGCTGAACACGATCGCAGGGCATCACGGGGTCGAACCCGTCAAGCTGGTCGGCGACGGCTATTTCGCGGGGTGTGGACTCACTCATCCCGTTCTGGACGACACACCCCGATGTGTCGACTTCGCGCTCGAGGCGTTGGATGCCATGCGCGATATCGATCCGTCGGGGCGGCTCCGGCTGTCTGTGGGCATCCACAGTGGACCCGTGACGGTTGGCTTGGGAGGGAGTGCCCTCCTGGTCTACGACCTGTGGGGCGAGACGGTACGGACCGCCCACGTACTCGCACGTTCGGCCACGCCCGGCCAGATTCTCATCACCTCGGCGGCAAAGGAGATGCTTCCGCCCGGCATCGATGTGCGGTCCGTTGGACCCCCG
>JAOUGY010000099.1 GCA_029865445.1 Acidimicrobiia bacterium
CCTCGCGACTCGCCGATGTGATCTTCGACGAGAACCAGGCCATCCGCGCCGGCGGTGTCGGACAGTCCGGGGTCGAGCTGGCACGCCGAGCCGGCTTCGGGGTCCCGCCCAACACCAGAGTGTTGCTGGTTCGGGAGAGCGAGGTCGGCCGGCACCGGCCTCTCTCGCTGGAGAAGCTGAACCCGGTGCTCGCCTGGTACGAGGCACGTGGCGCCGAGCAGGCATTCGACCTGTGTTTTCAGGTGTTGCGGTGGGGTGGGAGAGGCCACACCATGGCGGTCCACACCCACGACTCGGACGTGGTCGCGATGTTCGGAAAGCTCCCTGCCGGTCGGATACTCGTCAACCAGCCGACCCTCATGGGTGCGATGGGCTTCTCGGCCGACCTGGAGCCAAGCTTCATGCTCGGTACGGGAACCGTGTCGGGGTCGATCATCTCCGACAACGTGACGGCCCTCCATCTCATCAACATCAAGCGGGTCGCCTACGAGTCTCGTCCGTGGCGGTCCATCTACGACGTCTACGGAAGGTGAGATGACCACCCAACGCACCGTGCTCAGAGCGTTTCTGCAGATAGATCGGCTGCAACCCAAGTTCGCCGCCTACAACGGCGCCACCGTTCAGGGTTCCATCCCGCTCGCCGGCGACACCGTCCTGATCGGCGAGCTGGCACCCGGCAACGACGTGTTCCGGCTCATCGACATCGCGTTGAAGGCGGCGACCATCGAGGCGACGAGCCAGATCGTCGAGCGCGAGTTCGGCTTCTTCATCCTGCGTTCTCCGGTCAACGCCGAGATCTCCGCAGCGCGCGATGCCATTCTCGATCACCTCGGTATGTCGATGGCCGATCGGATCCGACCGACGGTGGAATCCACCCAGATCATCACTTCGGTGGAGCCGTACCAGGCCCAGCTGTTGAACAAGTGGCGCAAGGGTTCGATGCTGGTTCCCGGGCAGACCCTGGGGATCATCGAGTGTGCCCCGGCCGCGTACATCTCGATAGCGGCGAACGAGGCGGAGAAATCGGCGACCATCGACATCGTCGAGGTTCGAGCGGTCGGGAGGTTCGGACGGTTCTTCATGTCCGGTTCGGAATCCGAGGTCGAGACCGCCATGAGTGCTGCGGTGACCGCTCTGGCCGCCACCGAGGGTCGGGCACCGTGACGACCCGCTCCGGCGTTCGGCCCGGAGTGGTGGGCGAACAGGACGTCGTCGACGTCTGGAACTCCGGACGACGCAAGCTCCACGTCCTCGACGGTGCTCTCGTCACGCACCAGGCACGAGAGGCAGCGGAGAGGCTGGGCGTCGTCCTCGTTCCGGGCCCACCGCCGGAGCCCACGGTTCCTGCCACCGACGGGACTGCCACCATGCGGCGGGCTCTATACCGTCGGAATCCGAAGTGGGTGGCATCCGACCGTCCGAAGGGCCTCGCTCCTCGGACGCTTCGCAAGCTGGTGGTGGTGGGTGCTGGTGGAGTTGGAGCCAATACCGCTCACCTCGTTGCCAATGCGGGCCTCGCCCACGAGATCGTGCTGGTCGATGTAGTACCCGGCGCAGCCGAGGCGACAGCGCTCGACCTCGAACATGCATCCGGCATCACCGGTTCCGCATCGCGTATCACGGGTGGGACGTCGCTCGGACTGGTCGAGGATGCCGATGTGGTGGTCATCACGGCAGGTAGACCCCGCCAGCCCGGCATGACCAGGGCCGATCTCATCACTGTGAACGGCCGGGTCGTTGCTCAGGTTTCGGAGGCGGTGCGGGATCATGCCCCGGAGGCCATCGTCGTGGTTGTGACCAACCCGCTGGACGAGATGACGTCGGTGGCGCTGGAGTCCACGCAGTTTCCCCGCGAGCGGGTCGTCGGCATGGCAGGAACGCTCGATTCCTCTCGGTTCCGGCGTTCCCTGGCACGTGCCGCCGGAGTCGACCCCCTCGATGTCGACGCGTTCACGCTCGGGAGCCATGGTGATGAGATGGTGCCTGTCGTCAGCTCGGCGACGATCAAGGGTCGCCCCCTTCATACGGTGCTGTCGGCCGCCCAGGTGGAGGCCTGCGTCGCCGATACCGTGACGGGCGGGGGACAAGTGGTGGCACTCAGGAAGACCGGATCTGCGACCCTGGCACCGGCTCACGCCGTGGTCGAAGTGCTCGATGCGATTCGCGGGGCGCGGGCCGGAGCGATTCCCGTGTCGGTGCGATTGGAAGGGGAATACGGGATCGACGGAGTGGTCGTCGGCGTGCCGTGTCTCCTGGGTGCAGAGGGGGTCCTCGAGATCGTCGAACTGTCGCTGGCGGATTCAGAGCGGCAGGCGCTGGTCGCGGCTGCCGAAGCGGTGAGGTCGAGACTGGCCTGATGCCCGACGACTTCGAGGAGATCGAGTTCGGCAGCAGACGGGTCGTCCGTTGGAGGCCACCTGACGCCCGGACCCACTCCGGAGAGGGCGTCTCGAAGCAATCGAAGAAGAGGCCCAAGAAGGCATCCAAGGAGAGGCCCAGGAAGGCATCCGAGAAGAAGACACGAAAGAAGAAGGCGTCAAGAGCCAAGAGTCTTGGCAAGAAGAAGGCCAACCCCGCGGACGGGAAGAAGAGGCGCTCCAGTGAGAACTCCGGGAAGAAAAACAGGAAGCGGGAGGAGCCCAGAAACGCCAAGGAGACCTCTTCGGGCGTACTTGTTCCCCTCGATCAGTGGACCCGGGTGTTGAATCAACTGGGCAACCTCCACGAGGCGGGTCAACAACTCGCCGACGCCCGGGAACGCGCCGCGAAGGCGGAAACCGAGGCCGCTTTCCTTCGGGAGCGTCTGAAGGAGATGCGGGCCGAGCTCGATTCGATGCGAGGTGAAACATCATGAGAGTTGCGGCAGTACAGGCGGCGCCCGTGTGGCTCGACCGGTCGGCGACGATCGATGTCGTAACCGCCAAGCTCGAGGAAGCCGCTGCCGATGGGGCGACACTGGTGGCGTTTCCAGAGACGTTCGTGCCCGGGTACCCGGTGTGGGCCGACATCACGAACACGGCGGCGTGGGAGGACGAGGATCAGCAGGCTGCGTTTGCCTGGTATCTGGATCAGTCGGTGGTGGTCGAAAGCGCCGAATTCGGTCGAGTGGTCGATGCCTGCAGGGACACCGGTGTGTTCGGGTATGTGGGGATCGTCGAGCGTTCCGCCTCGGCCGGGTCGGTGTACTGCTCGCTGGTGGCAATCCACCCCGAACGAGGTGTCGTGGGTGTGCACCGCAAGCTCAAGCCCACGTTCGCCGAGCGGTTGGTGTGGGCGGATGGTGACGGCGCCGGCCTGGTGGTCCACGACTTCGGAGGCGTGCGGCTCTCCGGGCTCAACTGCTGGGAGAACTGGATGCCGCTTGTCCGCACGGCCATGTACTCCCAGGGCGCACAGGTGCATGTGGCAACCTGGCCGGGCTCGGTCGGTCTGACCGAGGACATCTCACGGTTCGTGGCCCGTGAAGGCCGGTTGTTCGTGATCAGCGTCGGAGCCGTCTATCGGGCCGAGCACATTCCGGAGGGGTTCCCTCTGGGCGATCAGATGCGGGCGCACGGTGATCGCTATTACAACGGTGGGAGCGTGATCGTCTCGCCGACCGGCGAGGTGCTCGCCGGGCCGCTCCGGGGAGAGGAGACGATCCTCTACGCCGACCTCGATCTCGCTGTGGTTGGACGCGAGCGGCAGAATTTCGATCCCACGGGCCACTACAGCCGGCCCGACGTGCTCGGTCTGACTATCGACCACACCCGCCGGGCCTGAACGGCGGGGGGATACCCCACGCCGCTGCCGGTCATCACAGCGGCCATTGAGTTGGGTGCATTGAGGCTGTAGCTTCTGGAGGTCAGGTGATGAGTCGGCTGCTGTGGCTGGCGGATGTTGCCCGTGACGCCGGGTTGGTGGTGGTCGAGATCGACGGGTGGAAGACCCGGGGCACGGCTGACATGGAACTGAAGGGTGTGATCAACCATCACACTGCCGGCGCGGCCCATGGTGACCTTCCAACCCTGGCGGCGCTCATCAAGGGCCGGCCCGACCTCGCCGGTCCGCTTTGCCACTACGGCTTGGGCCGTTCGGGAACCGTGTACGTGATTGCCTCCGGAAAGGCCAACCACGCCGGCGACGGCCAGTGGCACGGGGAGGACTTCCTGGATTCCTCGCGCTCGATGATCGGGATCGAAGCGGAACACACCGGTCGGGCCTCGGATCCGTGGCCGGAGGAACAACTCGAGGCGTACCGACTGCTCGACGCCGCCATCCTGGTTCGCATCGGGGCGCCGGTCGCCAATCTCTGCGGACACAAGGAGTGGGCACAACCTCCCGAGAGCACGCCCAACCGCAAGCCCGACCCGATAGGTATCGACATGAATCGGTCGCGAACTGATGTCGCCGAAATGATGAGGAGGATCGAGATGGGAGATGTGGTCGTTCCCGGAGCGGGCGAGGGAGTCAACGCAATCTTTGCCACGCCCTTCGACTGGGCCGTGGAGATGGGGATCTTCACCGAACACACCAACCCTGACTCCGTGGTCACGTCGGAGGAGTTCGCCGCGTTCCTCGACCGGTACCATCAGCGTGTCGTGGTACCGAATCTGCGCTCAGCCCCCCGCTGACCCGGTTATGACGCACGAAAGGCAGCATATTGCTGCCTTTCGTGCGTGAAAACGGAGTGGGGCGGGGGTGGGGAGGCGTTTACCAGCCGAAGGGGCGGTCGATGCCGGCGAGTTTGACGCCGGTGAAGGCACTGGCCTCCAGGCTGAGCGCCCGCAGATCCTCCATCTCGAGGTTGTGGACCGAACTCTTTCCGCATGCCTTGGCGAGGAGGGTGATCTCCATCGTCATCGCAGTCAGATACCGAGCCACCCGCTCGGCACCGGCGGCCACGTGCATCCTGGTCTCGAGCTCGGGGTCCTGGGTGGTGATCCCAACCGGGCAACGCCCCGTGTGGCAGTGATGGCACTGTCCGGGTGCGGTGCCGAGCGCCTCGTAGTCGTCGAGGTACCGAGGACTGTTGCATCCGAGGGCGACCAGCGCAGCTGTGCCGATCATCACGCAGTCTGCGCCGAGAGCCAGGCATTTCGCCGCGTCCACCCCTGATCGGATGCCACCTGCCGCCACCAGGCTCACCTCGTCGGCCATGCCGCAGTCCTCGAGCGCTTCGCGCGCGGCTTTGATCGCAGTGATGGTCGGAATGCCTGTGTGGTTGATCAGGAGCTCCGGTGACGCTCCGGTCCCACCTTCGGCCCCATCCACCACGATCACGTCGGCGCCGGCCTTGGCGGCGATCGCCACGTCGAACCTCGGCCGGGTGGCACCCATCTTCACGAAGATCGGGACCTTGTAGTCGGTCGCCTCTCGCAGTTCTTCGATCTTCACCTGCAGGTCGTCGGCGCCCAGGAAATCCGGGTGGCGGACCGTGGAGCGCTGGTCGACGCCCAACGGAAGCGACCGCATCCCTGCAACACGCTCGGACACCTTCATACCGAGAAGAAGCCCACCGGTGCCCGGTTTCGCCCCCTGACCGACAACGATCTCGATCCCGTCGGCCTGTCGGAGATGTTCGAGATCGAGCATGTACCGCGATGGGGTCATCTGGTACACGAGTTTGTTCGACGCCTCGCGCTCGTCTTCGAGCATGCCGCCTTCGCCCGTACAGGTCAACGAGCCCACCTTGGACGCTCCGTATCCGAGCGCGGCCTTGGCGGATGCCGACAGGGCTCCGAAGCTCATGGACGCGATGTAGATGGGAATTCCCAATTCGAGCGGAGCCGACACGAGATCCGGCCGGCCGCCTCCGAGGACTGTGCGGGTGTCGCAGTTCTCCCGATATCCCTCCAGAGGAAGCCTTGTGAGCGACGCAGGGACGAACGTCAGATCGTCAAATGTCGGGAAGCGCGTGTTGTCGGTGGTGAACCCGCGAATCTGATAGCGACCGAGGCGCGACAGGGCGTGGACTTCGGCGATGGAATCGGGTGTCCATCTGATCGAACGACCGGCTTCGTACGACGACGGGACCCCGGGGGGCCGGCCATGGACGGCGCCATCCGACATGGCGACGTCGTCTTCGTCGGGCATCGGGAACGGATACTGGTACCCGCCTGTCAGATCATCAGCCATGCGCTTGCATCCCTACTCTCGAAGTGCCACAACCGCTGGGCGGACACGATCTTCTTCCAATCGTGGGATCCGTCGATCCCGAGGGAGGCGAGAAGCCGCTCGACGTCGGCCACCTCGTCGGCTTCGGGTTCGATCACTTTCGAGTCGACGCCGAGGGAGTGGATCGGGCCACCCACCCAAACCTCGCCGCCCCACAGCGAGTCACCACACGCCTCGCCGGCGCCGCCCACGGCGATGATGCGGCCGGTGTGGGCCATGAAGCCCGTGAGGAATCCGACCGTTCCCTCGACGACGATGTCGCCGCCTTTCATCGCAACCCCACATCGGGGCCCGGCATCACCTTTCACGTGGATGATGCCGCCGCGCATCGATGCACCGACGCTCATGCCGGCGTAGCCGTCGACGGTGATGTGGCCTTTCGCCATCGCTTCACCCGTGCCCCAACCGGCGTTGCGGGTCACATGGACGGTGCCGCCGTTGTTGAGGCCACCGCAGTAATAGCCAACCGACCCCTCGAAGCGGATGTCGGCGCCTTCGGCCAGCCCGATGCCCAGATTGTGCCGGGACAGCGTGTCGCGCACCACCACCGGCTCACCTTCGGCGACGGCGGCGCGGATCTCACGATTGATCTCCCGGATCGGCCGTTCTCCGGCGATGATCTCGACGCGGTCGCTCATGCCGGGACCGCCTGCGGAACGGCCCAGGTTGCCGAGATGAGCGGACCGTCGTAGTTGATGACGTCGATCTCGTCCCTGTAGACCTTCCGGACCGCTTGTTCCTCGGTTCCGATGGCCACAGAACCCGACTCCTCTTCGACGACGACCAGCGGTTTGATGGCGAACTTGTCCTTGGCGAATCCCAGCGTGTCCGGTGTGGCGAGGATGTACGTGAAGCACCCGTCCAGAGCGGTCTTGGACAGTTCGAGCGATTCGACCAGGGTCCGCCCCGCCGCCATCTGATCGGACAGCCAAATGGCGATCACCTCGGAGTCGTTCTGAGTCTTGAAGTCGTAGCCCTTGCGCACGAGTTTGTCGGTGAGGAGGAAGTAGTTGGTGAGCTGACCGTTGTGGACGATGGCGATGTCGGGGTAGGGCCGGGCCCAGAACGGATGAGAGGCGGTGGGGGAGACGAACGACTCGGTGGCCATCCGGGCGTTGGCTATGCCGTGGGTCCCGATGAAATCCCTGACACCGTGTTTGTCGGCCACCGCATATGCATCGCCTAGGTCTTTGACGATCTCCAGCGAGCGACCCACCGACTGGATCTCGAAACCGTCGATGTGATCGGCGTCCGCGAGCCAGGCCTCCACCGAGTCGGAGGGTTCGGTGATCTCGGCCCTGACCGACACGTGCTTCTGGGATAGCTCGTCCCAGGTGGGGTCAGCCGAGAAGTCGGCTCCGTGGGCTCGGGTCGCTTCGAGAAAAGAGTCGAGGAGTGTCGACAGCCGCGACCTCTCGGCGGCCACGGCCCGCACAACATACCCTGTGTCTCTGGGGATTCCGTACAGACCGAACCCCGTCGAGTCACTACCGCGATGTCGTTGCGCTTGCATGAGCTCGACGAGGTCGTGCCCCACCCGACCTGGGGGTGCGCAGATGCGCCCGGCGATGCCGCACATATGTGTCTACCTCCGCCTGAGTGTGTACTGAATACAGTATACCAAAACCGAATCCATCACCTGGCGAGGAGATGGAGCACGAGATCGATCTGAGCCTCCACCTCGTGTGCTTTCATCGGCACCGTATACGGGGGGAGCGGGGGGAAGTACACCGCCGTGATCGTGCCGGGCAGGGGGATCATCGTGACCCGCCGACCGTCCGGGTGTTCCTCCACCGTGAGTGCCTTCAGTTCCGCGGCCTGTGCCAGGCCCTGTGTGCGTGAATCGCTGAGGCGGGCGGCAAGATCGCCGTCCGATCCCTTCTTGACGAAGAAGCGGCGCTTGTCGAACCGGTAATCGAGCTGGTCGATCGGCTCGGCGAGGGTGCCCGTGACTCCCACCCACTGGGTGTCGATGAGGGAGCCAAACATCCGGTGCTTTCCCGCAAAGCCGATTTCGAGGGTGGCAGCATCCAGGCTGACCCGGGCCGACTGGTGTGTCTCCCTGTCGGCGGACAGCGCATCTCCGAATCGGGCTTCGAGGACCGCAACGGGAACCTCCATCAGTTGCGCTCGGCGGTTCCGGTACAACCGACGGGCTCGCGCCCGGATCCCTATAGGCAGGGAGCCGGTCTCGCGACCGGCTCCCTGCTCCTCGGACGAGGGTTCGCTCATATCTCCTGGTGTACTTCTTCCTCGAGGTGGTCGACGATGTTCGCCGAATCCCGAATGACGTAGGAGACGATCGTTATCACCACCGATGGGATCAGAATCCATTTCACAGCCGACGATCCGAAGTCACCGTGGGCGCCCTCGAATGCCTTGTACCAGACATAGAGGGTCATCACGAGGCCCACCGCCGGCACCGCAAGCGGCAGCTTGAACGGCCGATCGACGTCGGGGTTGGTGAAGCGGGACACCAGGACCAGCACGTGGTAGATGGCATAGATGAGGATCCACACGTAGGCAGCCGTGAAGATCTGGGTGATCACGGCGTCCTCTGCGGCGCTGGTGTAGTAGAGCGCCACCGACGTGTAGAAGACAGCCGTCACGATGATGGCCACCCACGGCGTCCGGTACTTGGGATGGATGTGCCCGAACCAACGGGAGAGTGGTCCCAAGAAGTGGCCGTTCCGGGAGATCCCGTAGAGGATGCGCGGCATGGCCGCGTACACGATGGTCATCGACGCGAAGGTCGCCAGCACCGATGCAAGCGCCATGAGCACGCGTCCCGTGGTGCCGAACATGGCGATGCCGACATCGAGTTGAGGCGCGTCGGCTGATACCGTGCCGGCCCAGTCCTGGCCCAGACCGCTGACGCCATAGCCCATGAAGAGCGATGTGGCGAGGATGGCGAGGATGCCGAAGACGATCCCCTTCGGAATGGACCGGGCAGGATCCTTCGTCTCCTCGGCGAGAGGGGCGACGAACTCGATTCCCACGAAGCTCCAGAAAGCGAACCCTCCGGTGAGAGCGACGATTCCCGCAAACCCGGCGAAGTCCTCGATCGCAGTGGGGATGTTGGAGGTCGACCACGAACCCAAATCGGAGAATCCCGCGAATCCGGCCAGTCCGAAGAACCAGCGGATCCCCAGCATCCCGACCAGCAAGCCGAGTTCCAGCTTGGCTAGGGCTTCGATACCCATGAGGTTGGGGATCACGGCGAGCACCGTCATCACGATGATCCAGAATTGCACCGAACCCGCATCGAAGAGGCCGACCGCTCCCGATGCACCTGCCGTCGTTTCACCGCCGCCCGCAAACGCGAACATGAAATAGAAGAGCAGAGCCAGGAACACTCCCACGATCGTCTTTGCTCCGTGACCTCCGGGAGTGGCGGCTGCGCCGTAATCGTAGAGTGCGCCGGCCTTTGGATAGGTTGTTGACAACTCGGCCGCCGACAACCCGAGCAACAGGTTGAGAACGCCTGATGCCACCAGGGCGATGGCGAAGTTGGTGCCGCCACCGAACCAACCCTGGAAGTCCGAAACCAGCGTGCTGGCGGCCACCACCAGACCCACGCCGGCAGCGAAGATGTCCCATGTTCCGAGGGCCTTTACCAGGCTCTCGGATTTCTCTATGTCGACCTTTGCCATGCTCGCCTCCATCTCGACCGGCCGTTCCAGCGTCAGCCCGACTCCCCATCACCGGACTGAATTCTGTATACGGTGCACAAAGGTAGTGTCGGGATTCCCGACGAGTCGGGAAATCCGGGGTCAAATGTGGACTTTCGGCTTTGGGAGGCGGTGTTCCGGCCCACATCCAGTCTCCAGTCGCCAGTCCCCAGCTCGCTGACCAGCTGACCTGCTGACGTGCTGACCTGCTGACCGGCCCGAGCGAAGCGAGGGCCCTAAACCCGCGAGGCGATCACCGCGTCGGCTTCTACCTCGACCATCATCCCTGGTGTCGTCAGGCCCACTTCGCACCCGGTCGTCACCGGGTCGATGCCTTTGAAGATCTCGCCATGGGCTCTGATCGCATCACCGGCGGCGGCCATGTCGGAGAAGTACATGCGAGTGCGGACCACATCGGTCATGGCCGCTCCCAACTCGGAGAGAGCCTTCTCGACTCTTGCGAAGGCGTAGATGGTCTGGGCGTAGGCGTCGTTCGGCGCGTGCAACTTGCCCGACGGTTCGATGGCGGTCGTGCCGGCGATGAAGACGAAAGGCCCGACTCGTTTCCCGCGGCTGTAGGAACCGATCTGTTCGAATCGGCCGCCTCCGTAGGTGGTCTGAATGTCGACCATCTCGGGGACGTTAGCGATATTGTTCTGTTCATTGCATACTGTATGCAAGACCACTCGGAAGGGATTGCGACATGGCGTTCGAGCGACTCGAACGAACGACGGTCCGCCTGGCGGACTTCGTGTATCGCCAGATCTTCGACGCGGTGGTTTCCGGTCGTATTCCCCCCGGCGAGCGGCTCGTTCAGGAGGTCCTGGCCGAGGAGATGGACGTCTCTCGCACACCGGTGAGAGAGGCTTTGCTCCGACTGGAGTCGGAGGGAATTCTGGCGGCATCGGATCGAGGTGGGTTCCTCGTGAGGTCGCTCGACCTGGCCGAGGTGCAGGCGACGTACGAGTTGCGTGCGGCGGTCGAGGGATACGCAGCGCGCCTCGTGGCCGAACGGGGTGATCCGGCGGCGGTGGGAATGATCCGCACCGCCATCGAGGCTGCGGCTCAGGGGGCCGCCAGTCTCGAGGAAGGGTATGAACTGAACCGACGGGTCCACCGGTCGATCGTGGAGGCAACCGGCAATCCGATGTTGCTGGAGGCGGTCGACTCCGTATGGGGGAGGGCTCAGGCCTTCCGCATGTTCGCGAAGCTCCACGCCGCCGACATGCACTTCCTGAAAGCCGAACCGAGTCATGAAGAGGTGCTGGCCGCGATCACGGCGGGTGACGGCCCCGCCGCTCAAGAGGCGCTGGTGAGTCACATCCTGTCGGGCCTGGTGGTGCAGCTCGAGGTGCTGGAGGCGGCGATCGAGGCCGGTGCTGTGGCCGGCTAGCCGGGCGCAGTGTCAGTCCAGGGCAACTGGCAGGTGTTTGATCCCGTGGATGAAGTTCGACCGCAACCGTTCGACGGGACCGGTGAGCCGGAGCCGGGGGATCAGGTCGAGCATCTCCTCGAACGCGATCTTCACTTGCAGGCGCGCCAGTCCGGCGCCGAGACACAGGTGAGGCCCGCCCTTGCCGAAGGCAACGTGGTCGTTGGGGGAGCGGGTGATGTCGAAGGTTTCCGGGTCGTCGAAGACCGACTCGTCGAAGTTGGCCGAGATGTACCACACGGTGACCTTGTCGCCCTCGCGAATCGTTTCCCCGTACATGACGACTTCGGCGGTGGCGGTGCGTCTGAACTGGTAGATGGGCGAGGCCCAGCGGATGATCTCCTCCACCGCCGTGGGCATCAGCGCCGGGTCGGACCGGAGTGCTAAGAGCTGTTCGGGGTGCTGCATGAGCGCAAGCGTCCCGTGCGAGATCGAATGACGTGACGCCTCCTGTCCGGCGATCATCAGCACCGTGAAGAAATTCTTGAACTCCTCATCGGTGAGCGGCTCACCGTCGGGTTCCGCCATCAGGATCTGCGTCATCACGTCGTCGGTGAGCCGCTC
>JAOUGY010000100.1 GCA_029865445.1 Acidimicrobiia bacterium
CTCCGATGTGGAGGGCGTCCACGGGTCCGTTGGTCATCGTTTCGATGGATGCCGCCAGCATCTTGATCGAGCTGAACTCGATGTGTGAAGGGTCGGCGGCATCGACATAGGCGTGGGTGATCGTGTCCAGCAGCAGCAACGTTCCGTCCTCGGCCCCGGGGTCCGGAATCACCGATGCGCAGAAGTAGCGAGTCTCCAACTGGCAGGGGCTCGAGACCAGCGACGAGCCCAGGATCCCGACCACGGCGATGAGTGCAGAGATCGGGAACCGTCGGTGGGTGGACAACCCGACTGCCACCCCCATCACCACCATGGCGGTTGCGGCTCCGATGATGATTCCCGCGGTCGGGAATCTCGCCACGAGGATGAACCCGGTGGCGAAGGTCCCGACGAGTGCTCCCGCCGTTCCGAGGGCGGACAGGCGGCCCACCACGCTGCCGGTGTCGGCGAGGTCGGCGAGCACCGTTTTCACGACGACGGGAGAGACGGCCGACAGGATCGCAGTCGAGGGCAGCAACGCCGCCGCAGTCAGGACAACGAGTCCCGCGATGCCGGCCGGGGCGAGAGCCGGGCCGGCCGCTCGAACCACGGGGACGGCGAAGGCGCCGAGAACACCACCTGCGATCAACATGGGTGCGATCATCTGGTGGGGTGACCGGCGGCTATCGGCGAATCGGCCTCCGCCCCATGTTCCGGCGGCGATTCCGGCCAGGACCACTCCGATGATGGCGGTGAAGGTCTCGAGGGTCACGCCGAAGTACGGGGCAAGAAGGCGCCCGGCCAGGATCTCGAGCACCAGCACCGCGCCTGATGTGAGAAAGACGATGGTCCCCGCGACCTTGTGCGACATACCGCATTGTCGCCCGGGTCGCTCCGGGCACGCAATCGCCCGTCCGGCAGCGCTAGGCCGTGTCGGTCTCGACCCGTCCTCTCGGGGTCAGGTATTCGGCCTGGGGGTTCGTGAGCAAGAACTCGGGTTGGCAGGAAGAGAGCAGCGTGAGAAGTGTGAAGACGGCGAGGACCATTCCTGCCATCTCGAATGACTCTTCCAGGGTATAGAGGATCCCGTAGATCAGGTCACCCTCCTCGCCCGTGTATCGCGCTGCTCCCGCCATTTCGAACCCGATGGCGCCGATCACGTAGAGCAGTCCGGAGATGGCCGAGAGGATGCGGATGCGCGGGTGGAGGCGCCACCAGGTCCGAGCCAGCACCGCAATCAACGCCACGAGCAGGATCCCGTAGACGGGTACCCAGGCGAAGCTCAGCGCCCCTCCCAAGTCGAATCGCTCTCTGACCGGCTCGATGAGCCTCTCGTGGACGGCGAACAACTCGTCGAACGACAAGAAGGCTGCGAGGGCGGAGAGGGCATACCAGACACGAGCCGGCTGCCCGATTCGGCGGTAGGTCACCGCGAGGAGCAAGAGCAGACCGGCGATGAACAGGAGCATCGCCCCAGAGAAGAACGCCGGGATGTTCTCCTCGTTGTTGAGACGGAACGCGTCTACCAGCCAGCCGATGCCGTGGGCGCCGGTGAACGCCTTGATGGCGTTGAGGGCAGTCCCGATGAAGACGAGAACGACGGCTACGAATGCGAGCCGACTGGCGACCTTGAAAGCGTCGATAACGACACGCGGAGATGACCCTGAATCCACTCCCAGACCCTCCTGCTCTGAGGTGCGCTTCCGGCACCTCCTCCGCCTCCAGGAGTGTACGGAGACATGCGAATCCGTCCATGGGATTCGGGTGGGTCGGACGGCCCTTTTTCTGGCGAGCAGCAACCGTCAACATTGGGCTGGTGCGACAGGAGACGGAGGAATGAAGAGCATCGTCGTCGGTATCGATGGATCACCGCATTCGCGGAAGGCTTTGAGGAGGGCAGTGGCTGAGGCCGCGGCACGGGGATGCGGCGTCGAGGCTCTGTATGTGATCCCGCCGCCCACTCGGACGTTGTCCGACGACTTGATTGGGCTCCCGTACGGTCGGGCCGTGGCGAGTGGGACGATTTCCCCTGACGCACCGGCCCATCACCCTCCTTCGAGGTCGGAGGAGAGCTTTGCGACCGCCGAGGCTGCCCTGGCCGAGTTCGTCGAGGAGGCCACCCAGGACGTGGACGGCCCGACGCCGAGGTTGGTTGTGGTGCCGGACGCCCACCCGGCCGAAGCGCTCGTTCGTGCCTCGAAGGACGCCGAGATGTTGGTGATCGGAACCCGCGGTCTGGGTGGGTTCGTGGGGATGCTCCTCGGATCGGTGGCTCAGCAATGCATTCAACATGCCGAGTGCCCGATGTTGATCCTCCCCCCAAAGGCCGGTCGATAGCCAGCCGGGACTCGTCTCACCGAGTGGGCGAACTCGACCTCACGTGACCTGGTCCGAGTTGGTCCGGAGCGGTCACACCGAGGTTGGCCATCGTGGTGCCGATCTCCTCGCGCAGGATCTCGATGAGTCTGCTCACTCCTTCGCGTCCGCCCACGCCCAGCGCCCAGATCTGACTCCGTCCCAGCCCCACTGCCCGGGCGCCCAGCGCCAGCGCCTTGAGCACCTCTGGGCCGCGCTGGAATCCGCTGTCGATGAGGATCTCCGCATCGCCGGCGACGGCGTCCGCCACTTCGGCCAGCATCTCGATGCTGCTGACCTCGTGGTCGATCACCCGCCCGCCGTGGTTCGAGACGTACACGACCGTTGCGCCGAGTTCGACCGCACGTCGGGCGTCGTCGGGGTGCAGGATGCCCTTGATGATCACGGGCAAGTCGCTGTATTCACACAACCAGGCGAAGTCGTCCCACGTGTAGCGGGTCCGGAACGACATGTCCTTTCCGTGTCGGGCGAGATTGTCGGGGCGCTCGTGGCGGTCGACGCTCCAGATGAAGCCGCTTTCGAGGCTCCGGTCTCGTCGCCCGATCTCGGGCGTGTCCACGGTCACGCACAGCGCCCCGAAGCCGGCTCCAATTGCCCGGTCGACCACGTCGCCCGTCCAGACGTGGTCGCCTCCGATGTAGATCTGAAAGATGTGTCTCCCCGGAGCGGTGGCGGCGATGTCCTCCCACGGTTCGGACACGAGCATCGAACAGAATGCCGACACGCCGGCGCCCGCGGCAGCCCGGGCGGCGCCGAGCGCGCCGTCGTCGTGATATCGGGAGAGTGCTCCGACGGGAGCGAGGAAGATGGGGAGCGATTGGGGGATCGCCGCGATCGATGTCGATGTGTCGACGGCTTCCACATTCCTGCCGATTCGGGAGACCAGCGCCAGGCTGTCGAGCGCCTGGGCGTTCCGAGCGACCGTCACCTCTTCGCCCGCTCCGGCGGCGGCCCACCCGTAGAGGTCGGCGTCGATCTCGCTGCGAGCCAATTCCAGGAGTTGCCCAATGGTCACGAAGTCGCTCACGGTCCCTCCTGGTATCGCTGGTCGACGTGTGCGGTCTCGGCGTACCGGACCGATCGATCGATGGCGGCGCACAGCTCCATGCTCCTCAGGCCGTCCCGGCCCGACGGTTCCGGCCGGCGCCCGGCCAAGACGGCGTCGGCGAAGCCCCTCACACACAGACGGTGGGCTTCGGGGGCCGGCATCTCGGTCACCTTCGTGCCCGCGGCGGTCACGACTTCCAGGCGCCCCGACTCACGAGCCCGCGTCAGGTTGTGGGCGATGATTCGCCCGCGTTCGCCGTGGAGGATGAGGTCATTTCGCGGGTGGGGGACGCTCTCGTTGCAGTTCACCTGCGCCAGCGTCCCGTCCCCGAAGCGAATCGTGACCAGAGTGGTGCGGTCGAGTGGGTGTCGGTCGGTCACGGCCGATGCCGCGACGGGTTCGGAGTCGATCATCCACCCGATGAGGTCGAAGATGTGGACACCGACGTTGAACACCGCCCCCATCCCCGCGAGCTCGGGATCGGCTCTCCAGTTCGTGTAGTCCCTGGGACCCGATCCGACTTCCGCCTGGACCGAGAGCACTCGCCCGATTTCACCGGACGAGATCAGCTCCCGCACTCGTTCGGGCCACCTGAGGTACCGGTTGTGGAAGTTGATCCCAAGGAAGACCCCTGCCTGTTCGCACGCGGCCACGGCCCGGTGAGCGTCCTCGGCCGTGGTCGCCAGAGGTTTGTCGCACATCACGTGCTTGCCGTGTTCGGCCGCCAGAACCACTTGGTCTGCATGATGGGCATTGGGGGTGGCGATGAACACGGCGTCAACGGCGGGGTTCTCGAGCATCGCTCGGTAGTCGGTGTAGGCGTCTGATGCGCCAAATCGTTCACAGAAATCGTGGGCGCGAGCGGCTTCCCTGCTGGTGGCGGCGATGAGCTTGCACGACGGCTCGGCATTCATGGCCGGCGCAATCGTCGATTCGACGATGTTTCCGATTCCGATGATTCCCCAGCCGAGTGGAGCGTTCATCCGTGGAGCAGTCGTGCCGGATTCGTGGACAGAATCGCCTCCTGTTCCGATGCCGAAAGCTCGTCCAGGCCACGGATCCAGTTGACGGCGTCGGCGAGCACCATGGGTGCTGGATAGTCGGTGCCGAGCACGATCTGGTCGATCCCGACGGTGTCGATGAGGAGTCTCAGCACCGGCCCGCTGTACGTGCAGCAGTCGTACCAGAACCGTGGGAGGTAGTCGCTGGGGGCGGAGTCGATCGCGTACAGATCGTCCGGACCCCGGCCGAATCGAGGTACCAGGTTTCCGGCGTCGTCGCGAGGATCGAAGACTCCGGCCACCTTGTCCATGCGAGCGATCCCGAATGCCGTCATCCCACCGGCGTGCGCCAGCAGCGGACGGAGATCCGGGCACGCATCCATCACCCCGCCGAACACGAGCGCCCCGAACGCCAACGCCCGTTCGGTGAGGTTCCCGACGGCGTTGCCGAGTTTGTAACGCTTGATGCGCGTGTCGACGCAGGTTCCGCCACCCTGATGGAAGAAGACGATGGCGCCGGCAGCCTCGGCGGCCTTGAAGAAGGGCAACATCGCCGGCTCGTCGTAGGTGACGCCGGCGGCATGGTCGTTGATCATCACGCCGGCCAGCCCGAGATTTCCCATCACCCGTTCGAGTTCGGCGATCGCCGATCGCACATCCTGCATCGGAACGGTTCCCATCCCCGCGAAGCGGTCGGGGTACGCGGACACCATTTCGGCAATCTCGTCGTTGCACTCTCGGGCCACCGCCCTCGTGACCTCGAGGTCGTTCGTGTATTGGTAGAAACCGACGTTGGGTGTCACCACCTGGCAGTCGACACCGAGCGCATCCATCTCTGCAAGCCGGACTTCGAGCGGGTTGTCGAAACCACCGAGTCCGAGTTCTCCTGCAGCCGGGCCCAGTCCGTACCAATTCCCCTGTTCTCGAATCGCCTTCTTGAAGCGTTCCGGTGTCACGTGGGCATGCATGTCGATGATCACTTGCTCTCCGCTTCCATAGGCTGCATGATGCATTCTATGGGTTTTGGTCGATGGCTCCCGGGCGAGGAGGAGACGTGGTAACCGATTCGATCAAGTCGCGGTTGGCTCGGGGCGACCGGGTGGTCGTGTTCTCGATTGGGCGTATGTTCCATCCGAACGTCATTCGATATCTGGGCATGCAGGGAGGCTGGGACGGCTTCTGGGTCGACCTCGAACATTCGGCGTTGAGCGCGGCCGACGTCGAGGTCGCGGTTGCGACCGGGGCCGGTCACGGCCTCGACAGTTTCGTTCGGGTGGCCCCCACCGACTATGCCACCGTCACCCGCTGTTTCGAAAGCGGTGCCTCCGGGGTGCTGGCCGCCCAGATCCGATCTGCGGAGCATGCGGAAGAGTTCGTCACGTGGGCCAAGTTTGCGCCCCGCGGACGGCGTGGCCTCAACCCGCTCGGGTACGACGGCGGATATGGCTCCATCCCGATGGCGCAGTTCGCAGAGAAGGCCAATCGAGAGACTCTCGTCGGTGTCCAGATCGAGACCGCCGGCGCCGTTTCCGATATCGAGGCGATCGCCGCAATCGACGGGATCGACCTCTTGTTCGTAGGCCCCTCGGACCTCAGCCAGGCCCTGGGCGTCACGGGGGACATCATGAATCCGGCCTGTCTCGAGGCGGTTGAGCGCATCGGAGCAGCTTGTCGGGCACACGGTAAGAGCTGGGGTGCGGTCACTCCGACGCCCGAGTACGCAGAGATGCTCTCCGCATGGGGATGCACGATGTTGAGCATCACCAACGACGTCAAGCTGATGGCGGCCGGGCTCGACGAGGTGAAGAGCCGGTTCGCCGCCATGTGGTGACGGTCAACCCGTCGTCCGATTCTCCAAAGGCAGCTTGACGTGGTCGAGCTGGATTGCGATTGCCCTGTCGATGTCCTTGGCCGCGACGGCCTCGAGGAGGTCGAAGTGTTGCTGGACGGCTCTGCGCCGGATCTCGGGGTGGAGTTGTTGGGCCTGCGCCACGAACACCCCGCCCGCCTCTTCGAGTGAGACGAGCATCCCGGCGAGCCGCTGGGTCTTGGTGGCGCGGTGCAGGACATTGTGGAAGCGGGTGTTCGATTGGACCCAGGTCCCGAGCTCTTCTTCTGCTGCCAGCACATCAGCGAGCGTTCTCGCCTCCTGCAACTCCATCGGCGTGATCGCCTCGACGAGGTGTGAGATGGCGATCGGCTCGAGAGCTCGTCGTACCTCGACGATCTCGCTCATCTCGTTCCAGTCCGGTCCCCGCACGATCCCGATCTTGTGGCTGTCGAGCGTGATGAGCCCTTCGCTGGCGAGGTCGCGCATGGCTTCGCGTACGGGGGTAGTCGAAACGTTCAGTTGGGCGGCGATCTCGGTCTGAACGAGTCGGGTCCCGCCCGGGAGATCCCCCCGGATGATCGACGACCGTAATACGTCGCGAACCAGTTCGACGGCCGTCACGCGCCGATTGCGCGTCCCGGAGAGCGTGAGACTTCGGTCGATCGTCACGGCGCCACTTCCCCTGTTGCTGGACGGGGTGTGGCTGGAGGTCACTCCCCGTGTTCGTTCGGTCCCGCATGGTAGAACGATCGGTCGTACGTGAGGCGGTCCCAACTGGTCATGTATTATACCGAATATAGAACATGGACGACATCGGGTCACGGGGTTCCTCGCCCTCACGACCCGATGAGAACACCGCGGAGTGTGAGATGAGCGGGTACGCCAAAGGGCCGTTCGCGGTCGATTGGGAAGACCGATATGACTTTGCCGAGTTGCGTCGCCAGCGCGTCGCCAAAGTGCAAGATGCGATTGCGCAGTCGGAAGCGGACGCACTCCTCGTGTGGAAGGACGAGAACGTCCGGTACATCACGGCGCTCCGGGCCCAACTGATCGCCGGGAAGACGACTTCGCTCAATGGGGTCTTCTTGACGCCTACCGAGACCCCGGTTCTCCTGGGCTCGGGCGGTGAGATCGACAAGGCCCGGTTCGGCATGAGCTGGATCGGCGAGGCCCACGCCGTGCCGATCATGGAACAGCGTGAGCTCGTGGACGGTTTCGTGACCGACATCCTCACCCCGATCCTCGCCGAGCGGGGTCTGCTCTCCGCCAAACTCGCCGTCGACCAGGCCAACATCTCCTTCATTCAGGCCCTCCAGGCTCACCTTCCGGACATCGAGTTGATCGACGGAGATACCGTGATGCAGTCGGCGCGCTGGATCAAGACCGACCTGGAGGTCGCGGTCATCGAGGAGGCGTGCGCCATCGGCGATTCGGTGACCCAGCGGGCGCTCGACGGCACCAAGGCCGGTCGGCGTGAGTTGGAGGTGGCGGGGGACGCCATGCAAACGCTCTTCTACCTGGGCGGTGAGATGGCCCACGTCATCACGCCGTTCGTTGCCTCCGGCGAGCACATGTCGCCACCTCATCGGCTCGCAACCGACAAGATCATTCGCAACCAGGATCTCTGCTTCATCGATATCGGCGCGATGTGGAACGGCTATTTCGCCGACATCGGTCGGACGACGATCGTCGGTCAACCCTCCAAACAGCAGAAGACCATCTACACGGCCGTGTACGAAGGGCTGATGGCCGGCATCGAGCAGATGCGTCCCGGCAAGACGAACAAGGACTGCGCCGACGCCATCATCAACAAGATCGGTGACTATGGCCTGGCCGAGCACCTCTTCAGTCTCTTCATCGGTCACGGCATCGGGATGGGGGCCAACGAACCTCCGTACATCGGCGAAACGCTTCCCGGTGCCACGACTTACGAGTTCCAGCCGAATCAGGTGTTCGCGGTCGAGCCGCTCGTGTGGGTCCCCGATGTCCGGGGAGGCGGCGGGGTGCGGATCGAGGACATGATTCTCATCACCGAGGGCGACGCCCATCTCCTGTCGCGTGTCGAATACGAGGAGCGGCTTCTCCTGTGACGGGAGCGCGACTCGACTTCCCGATCGGTTGAACAGATGTGGGCCTACCGCCTCGAGGGTCCGCTCACCTTCGTCCGCCACGAGATCCCCCGTCCCGAGGTGATCCCGGACGGGTACGTGATGCTCCGGTTTCGGACGGGTGGCATCTGCGGAAGCGACCTGGCCCGGTGCCTCGACGGTGGCACCGCCACCGAGCCCGGACCGTTCGGGCTGTCGTTGCATGAGATCGTCGGCGACGTCGTTGCCTCGAACTCGGATCTCGGCGTGGGGACTCGGGTAGTGGGATGGGTGGGTCAGAGTCTCGGTTTGTGCGAATACGCCGTCACGGGGGCGGAGGCGCTGGCCCCGGTCGACGCCCGATTCGACGATCTCGACGCCGTACCGATCCAGCCTCTGGCATGTGTGCTGTATGGGGTGTCCCGACTGGCGGGCCTCTCGGGGACGAGGGCCGCCGTCATCGGTCTCGGACCCATCGGCCTCCTCTTCGGCCAGGTATTGCGGTCGGCAGGCGTCTCTCACGTCACCGGCGTCGATCCGATCGATCGATCCGACGTGGGGAGAGCCTTCGGTTTCGACGACACCGTGACGTCCGTGGGGCGGCGCTGGGCGAGCGAGAACCGAAACCGGTACGACGTGGTGGTCGAGGCAGTCGGACACCAGGTGGGAACGCTTCAGGATGCGGTCGACGCGGTCGCCCCAGGCGGGCGGATCATGTACTTCGGCAACCCCGACGACACCCACTACCCGATCGACTTCGCCCAGATGATGGACAAAGACGTGGTCTTGTACACGGGGAGGACCCCCCAATCGGAGCGGCGGGGCGCCGCCTTGGCGGCTCAGGAGTATTTGCTGGCTCGACCCGACATGATGGATGGCTACGTCACCCACGTGTTGGGTGTGCACGAGGCAAACGCGGCCTACGCCCTCGCCGCGACGCCCGCCCCGGACCGGTTGAAGGTGTTGCTCGACGGGAGCCGGTGAGAGGCGCTACTTGGACGAGCCGGAGGTGAGTCCCGCCACCACGTAGCGTTCGATCCGGGTGTAAACGAGGATGAACGGTACGACGGTGATCATCGCGAACGCCGCTTCGATCGGGAAGTTCGAGATGCCTTCGCTCTGACCGAGCTTGAACAGGGCGAATGGCAGCGTCCGGTTTTCGGGACTCGTCGTGAGCACCAACACCAGGGTGAACTCGTTCCACGCCTCACGGAAGGCCAGCACGGCGATCGTGATGAGAGCGGGGGCCGCCAGCGGCATCACGATGTAACGGATGCGCGCCCAGATGCTGGCGCCATCGACGTCGGCCGCCTCCTCGATATCCCTGGGGATCTGCTGGAAGAATCCGACCATCAGCCAGACGGCCAGCGGCACGAGCATGCCCGTATAGACGATGATGAGCGTGATGCGCTTGTCGAGCATGCCGGTGGCGACCGCCAGCCGGTAGATGGGGACCATGATTCCGATGCTGGGCACGAGCCGGGGAAGGAGGGTGAACAGCAGCAGAAGGTGCCTGCCCCGGAACTGGAACCTCGCAAACGCGTAGGCGGCCGGCAATCCCATGATGATGGTGAGGGCAGCTGTTCCGAATCCCACGATCACGCTGTTGAGGAACGCCGAGGTGAAGTTGGGATCGGCCAGCACGTCCTGATAGGCGGTGAGAGTCGGGTTCCTGGGGATGAGCCCCAGATCGGAGAATGCCTCGACCTTCGTCTTGAGCGACACCGACAAGGTGATGATGAAGGGTATGAAGGTCCAGGCACCGAGGAGGAACAAAGGGAGTCCGACGAGGAGCTTTCGTCCGAACCGGGCCATCGGGGACTTCGACTGTCCGGCAACGTGCCGGTCGGTTCCTGCCCGGGCGGCGTCGATCGCGGTATCAACCATCTTCAGACCTCGATCTCGTATCTACGGGCGACCTTCACGTACATGAGCGTGAGAAGGGCGTTGAGCACCAGGATGAACGTCGCAATCGCGAGCGCCTGATTGAACTCGAGCTTGCGGAACGCCACCAGGTACATCTCCATCGGAAGAGTGCTCGTGGCGCCGAGCGGACCACCGCCAGTGAGGGCGAGCACCACGCCGAGCCCGGTGAGGGTCGAGTAGCTGAGCCACACCGTGCTGATGACGAGCTGTGGTGCCAGGAGCGGGATGGTGAGATGACGGGCGCGCTGCCACGCCGAGGCTCCGTCGACCAGCGCCGCGTCGAGATAGGACCGGTCGATCGTCATGAGGCCACCGAGAAGGAGGAGGATGGTCAGAGGGAGGTCGGTCCAGACCTGGGCGAAGATGACCACCGCCATGGCCCAGGTCGTGTCGGCCAGCCAGGCCGGTCCCTGGACTCCCACGGTCTTGAGCATGCTGTTCACGAGCCCGATATCGGAGTTGAAGATGATCCTGAACATCACGGCTGCGGCCACGTTCGAGATCAGGTACGGCGCCAGCGTGGCCGCGCGCATGAAGCGGAGTCTCCCGGTGGTGCGGAAGAGGGCAAACGCAAAGAACAACCCCAGGGTCGTTCCCACGATCAGACAGCCGACCACGAACTGCGTGGTGCGCCAGATCGAGTTGAAGAAGTCCGGGCTGACGAACATGTCGACGTAGTTCTGGACGCCGACGTACTCCTCCTCGAGCCCGAGTTCGGGCGCCCGGAACAGGCTCTGCCAGATCCCGTAGAGGACAGGGAATGCGAGCATCGCCGAGACGGCGAGGATGGCGGGGAACGAGAAGAAGTACGGGAGTGCCTTGTTGACTCCGATGCCCGCCCCGCCGTGGCGTACCGGCCCCGTGTCAGGGGTTTTGGTTCGTCGGGCGGTAGCCGTCATCTCCGTGTCCTCGCCTGGTTGGGAAACCGTGCACGCCGTATCCGTGAAGATACGGCGTGCACGGTTCTCATGTCGTGTATCGGGTCGATTTACAGGCCGTCGAGGATCGGCTGGTACTGGTCGGCCAGTTCCTGAGCCGTCTTGTCGGTGCCGACGATGATCTCGCCCCACATCTCCTCGAGCACCAGCTCGACCTCTCCACCGTTGAGGCCTGCGGGCACCGAATCGGAGCCGGCGTAGGCATCGCGGAGGGTCTGGTCGAAGAACGGCCAGATCTCGTCGAGGCGGGCATCGGCCAGCGCGTTGCTGTTCCGCATCGGGACGGACCCTCCAGCGGCGGCTTCGACGAGCTGGTCGACAGATCCCACGTGCCGAATGGCGAGCATCGCCTCGTAGGGATGCTCGGTTCCGCTCGTGATCGCCCAGGTGCGGGCGTTCGAGATCTGGTTGCCTTCGCCCTGGACCGGCGAGGGGATGACACCCCACTGCTCGCCGAGGTCGAACCCTTCGAGAAGGGCATACTCGCCGGCGACCGTGAACCCGTCGAGGATGAAGGCGGCACGCTGACCGGCGAATGCGGCGCGGGCTTCGTCCTCGCCCCATGAG
>JAOUGY010000416.1 GCA_029865445.1 Acidimicrobiia bacterium
CCCCTTTTCCGCCCGCGGGCTATCGTCGCGCCACGTGCAAGTCGATCTTCCTGACGATCCGGCCGAGCTGAAGCGGCTGCTCCTCGAAACCAGAGACGAGCTCGAACGGTTGAAGCTGACGCTCGAGGTAGTGGGTACGACCGACCTCGACGCGGGGATCCTCAACCGGACCGGCATCTTGGAGTCGCTCGAACGGGGTCGCCGCTGGCTCTCACGCCGGGGAGACGTCTACGGACTCCTCGTGACGCGGTTTCCGACGCTGCGGCCCCTCGATTCGACAGATCCCGACGACCTCGAGATCATCCAGCATCTCGCCGCCACCGTGGGCGCCGGAGTCCGAGAAGTCGATGAGGTGGGAAGGATCGACGAGTTGACCTTCGCCGCCACGCTCCAGGACCTGAAACCCGGGACGATCACCGTCGTCGCCAATCGAGTCGGCGAACTCATGCGAAAGACCGTCATGTCGATGCCCGACATCGGACACTTCCGGATCGGAGCGGTCGAGGTCCTGAACGCGGGCCACACCTCCGGGACGATCCTCCAGGCTGCACTCCGCATGGCCGAACAGGCCGCCCTCGACAGTCACGTGATCGGCCAGCTCTGAACAGCTTGATTCCCTGAGCCGCCGGTCGACGGGAACACCATCATGATCAAGCTGCACCGCATACGTGGCGAGGAGTTCTTTCTCAACTGCGATCTGATCGAGAGCGTCGAGAACACTCCAGACACCGTGCTCACGTTGTTCGACGGGCGCAAGATCGTGGTGGCCGAGTCCGCGGAGGACGTCGTCGACATGATCCTGTTCTTCAGAGCCTCGGTACTGCGAGTAGCCGACGACCTCCGAACGGGTGGCGGCGATCTCGTCGCGTTCCCCGGCGGTCGCGAAGACTGATCAATCCTCGGGACGCATTGTCGGGAACAGAATCACGTCCCGGATGTGATGCTGATCGGTGAGCAACATCACCAACCTGTCGACTCCGATCCCCAGACCGCCTGTGGGCGGCATCCCGTACTCCAGCGCCCGGAGAAACGCCTCATCCACCATGTGGGCTTCCTCGTCGCCGGCGGCCCGCGCCGCGGCCTGCGACGTGAACCGTGCCCGCTGGTCGATGGGGTCGTTCAGCTCCGAGTAGGCGTTGGCGTACTCGGACCCGGCGATGAACAACTCGAACCGCTCGGTGAGACCGTCGTCGTCGCGGTGACGCCGGGCCAGCGGCGAGACGTCGACCGGGTGATCGAGCACGAACACCGGATCCCAGATCGTCGGCTCCACGAGCTCTTCGAACATCGCCTCGATGATCTTGCCGTCGCTCCACGCCGAGTTGACCTCGACTCCGTGTTCCGCGGCGATGGAAGCCAGGCCGTCCGGAGGGGGCCACACCTCGATCCCGATCCGTTCCGCCAGGAGGTCGACCATCCGGGCCCGCCTATACGGCGGTGCCAGGTCGAGGTCCCTTCCGCCGTAGGTGACCGTCGTTTCTCCGAGCACCGCCATCGCCACCGCGGCGATGACCTCTTCGGTCAGCTCGGCGATACTGTGGTAGTCGGCAAAAGCTTCGTAGCTCTCGAGCATCGTGAACTCGGGATTGTGAGTTGCGTCGATCCCCTCATTCCGGAAGATCCGTCCGAGCTCGAAGACCTTGTCCATGCCTCCGACGATCAGCATCTTCAGAGGCAATTCGGTGGCGATCCGCATGTACATGTCGACACCGAGTGCGTTGTGATGTGTCTCGAATGGTTTGGCCAAGGCACCACCCGCCTGGGTCGCGAGTACCGGGGTTTCGACCTCGACGTACCCGCGAGCTTCGAACTCATGGCGCAGCGCCGACAGGATCCGCGCTCGCGCTCGGGCAACGCGCATCGAATCCTCGTTCACGATCAGATCCAGATATCGGCGGCGTGAACGGGTCTCGATGTCGGTGAGACCGTGCCACTTTTCGGGAAGCGGCCGGAGGCCTTTGGCGAGCAGAGTGAACTCGGACACCTTGACGCTCAACTCACCCTTTCGAGTGGTCACGACCTCGCCGGCGGCGCCGATAGTGTCGCCGACGTCCAGATCCTCGAACTCGGCGACCCCGTCGCCGAGTTCATCGCGAGTCGCCATGAGCTGGATCCGCCCAGTCGGATCCTGAATGGTCGCGAAGACGAGTTTCCCGAAACTGCGGTGGAGCATGATCCGGCCGGCGACGGTGACCTGCTCGCCGGTGGCGGCGCCCGGTTCGAGGTCGGCGTGGCGTGACCTCACGTCGGCGGCGAGATCCGCGCGCTGGAAACCCACCGGATACGGCTCGCGGCCTCCGGCTCGCAGATGCTCGACCTTTTCGAGACGGTTGGCCGTCAAGGGGTGATCGGCCAGGCCGCTCCGGTCGTCCTCGACATCGGTGAATTCTTCGCTCATGGGCGATGGCACTTTGGACGACGTCGCATCCTCGATCAAATCGAATTCCGGGCGTGGATGACCTTCAACCCCCACAACGTGAGATCGTCGTCGACGTCGGTGATGGTCCGACACAGCGGTGAGATGAGGCGCGACATTCCACCGGTCGCCACCACCGGTGAGTCATCTGACACAGAGTGTTCGGCGCGGAACCGATCCACGAGCGTGTCCACGGCACCTGCCGTCCCGAACAACAATCCCGACTGGATCGCTTCGACAGTGCTCTTGCCGACCGCGTGTCTGGGCACCGCGAGTTCCACTCGCCGAAGCGCCGACGTGGCCTCCACCAAGGCATCACCTCCAATGCGGGGGCCCGGCGCGATGGCGCCACCGAGGTATGCGCCCGAGCCTCCCACGAGGTCGACCGTGGTGGCCGTGCCGAAGTCGACTGTCACCACCGGCGCCCCATATCGGTCGATGGCACCAACCGCGTTGGCGATGCGGTCCGCACCCACCTCTCGCGGGTTGTCGACCGAGACGTTCAAGCCCGTCCGGACGCCCGGCCCCACCACCACCACCTCGGTTGGCGAGATCCGTTCGAGCGTGGCACGCAACACTTCGGTCACGGCGGGTACCACGCTCGCCATGGCGGCCCCGGTGATGGCGGGCGCGTCACCGGCCAACAGCCCCTCGAGAACCAACTCGTACTCGTCGGCAGTACGGGAGGCCGTCGTGATCCGCCATTGGCGGATGAGGTCGTGCTGGTCGTAGAGCCCGAATCCGGAAGTGGAGTTGCCGATGTCGGCGACGTGGAGC
>JAOUGY010000417.1 GCA_029865445.1 Acidimicrobiia bacterium
GCGAAAGATGCGACGATATGGCATCCTCTCGGAACCGATGCCTTCTTCCGCCACCGCCGAGTTGATCGAACACTTACGATCTCACGCCGTCCGTACCGAGGGGGGCCCTTTCACACTGCGGTCCGGGGAGCTCAGTTCGTGGTACATCGACGCCAGGCAGACCACATTCGACGGGCACGGCGCCACCCTCGTGGGAGCCGCCGTGTCCGAGCACATCGACGTCGGCGTGGACGCGGTGGGTGGCATGACCATCGGCGCCGATCCGATCGCTGTCGCCACCGCCATGTCGGCATGTGCGGCAGGTCGGGTCCTCAAGGCCTTCTCGATTCGCAAGCAAGCGAAAGACCACGGCATGGGAGGGCGACTCGTCGGCCCCGTTTCGCGTGGGGACACGGTGGTGATTCTGGAGGACACCACGACGTCCGGTGGTGCTTTGGTGGAGGCGTTGGAAGTGGCGAGAGACGAAGGCCTTCACGTGATTGCAGCCATTGCGTTGGTAGATCGGTCGGCCGGTCGTGTCGATAGCCTGCTCGAGGGCATGGGCATCCCTTACACAGCGATCGTGACACCCGAACTCCTGGGGGTGGAGTGATGGAACCGTTCGTCGTGCGACGGTCAGCGTGGCGGATGTGGGGTGTGTCGTTGCTCGGAGTGCCCATGGTGATCGTGGCCATCGATTTGCTCGGTCGCCAGCGGCTCACCGAGAAGCTGCGAACCCTGCTGTTTCAGCCAGACGCAACACAGCTGACCGAACCCCGGGAAACGGTTTGGGCAGTCGCCCTGCTCGTGGCGGGTCTCCTCGCCTGCGCGTGGGGGCTGAAAGAACTCCTGTCTCCCAGCAAGGTGCTCGTGGCGGACGAAGCGGGCATTCAGCTCAAGATACGTGGGCCCCTCGCCCGGCCGCACCACCTGGCCTGGGAGGACCTGGTGGACGTGGGCAGCGGCACGGTCGACGACGAAGGTGACCATCTGCCCGTGGTCTGGTTCCGGGTGGCCGACGGCGCCTTGCTACCCGACAACCCGTGGGGAGCCCGTCCCATTGATGACCGAACGTTGGCGGTGCTCGCTTCCGACTGGGAAACCAGCCACGTTGCCGCGGCCGAAGCGGTCAGTGCCTGGGCCTTGTCGCGGCCGCAGGAGCACGAGCTCGAACCGGCTCCCGAGCCGGAGATCATTCCCGACGATCTGTGATGTTGTTCGGCGCACACACCCCGAGCGGTTCACCGATCCGGGAAGCGCAAGCACGGGGAGCCGACCTCGTGCAGATCTTCTTGTCGAGCCCCCAATCATGGAAGAAACCGGCCCCGCGCGACGACGCCGAAGAGCTGCGGCAGGCCGGGCTCCCGATCTACGTTCACGCCCCGTATCTGATCAACGTGGTGGCCGAGAACACCCGGGTTCGGATCCCGAGTAGGCGAATCCTCGCTGAGACGTGCGAGGCGGCGGCAGCGATCGGAGCGGAGGCGGTGATCGTGCACGGCGGCCACCTCACGGGCGACGGCGACATTCGAGAGGCCTATCCGCGTTGGCGGAAGGCACTGGCCGAATTGGACTCGAACGTCCCGGTGTTGATCGAGAACACCGCCGCCGGCGACATGGCCGTGGCACGACGGGTCGACGGAATCCGGGCGCTTTGGGAAGAGATCGGCGACCTCGATACCGGGTTCGTGCTCGACACCTGCCATGCCTGGGCCGGCGGTGAACCGCTCGACGAGGTCGTGGAACGAGTTCTCGCGGCCACGGGCCGGATCGACCTCATCCACTGCAACGACTCACGGGATCCGTTCGACTCGCGCCGCGATCGGCACGCCGGTCTCGGGCGAGGCCAGATACCGATCGAAGACATCGTCGCCGTGGTCCGGAAGGCGAACGCACCGGTGGTCATCGAGACGCCCGGCGAGGTTGACGACCATCGGACCGACCTGGCGTTGCTGCGCGGCGCGCTCTGCTGATCCTCCGGGCAAACCTGGCACAATCACGTCCATGGATATTCTCGTTGCAGCCCACTCGGGCGTTCGATGGCTCGTCCTTCTCGCCATGCTCGGTGCCATCTTCATGGCGTTTCGACATTTGAAGGACGACACGTGGACGGAAGGCTCCATCAAGCCCTTCTCCCTCGCAGCGATCATCTTCGACATCCAGGTCGCCCTCGGAATCATCACGTATCTGGCTGGACAGGCGTGGTCCGACAACACCTTCATCGCAGTGATCCACCCGCTGTTCATGCTGGTGGCGCTCGGTGTCTGGCACATGGCGATCGCGCGGGCCCGCAAAGAGGCATCCGGGTCTTCGTACCGGGTGTTGCTGATCGGAGCGATCGTGTCGCTGGCGCTGGTTATCGCCGCAATCCCCTGGGCGTCCTGAGGCCGATCAGTAGCCGCTGAGCTTGCGGTGGTCCCACGAGATGATTCGATGCGGGATCACCCGGACGACCGTGTTCTTGGTGGCGAAACGTCCGAAGCCCGCCTCGATGGCCTCGGTGGACACGTCCGGTCCCTCCATCTTCCGCGCCACTTCGTAGTACACGCGCATCACCTGCTCAGGGTCGGTGCTCAACTCTGCCGTGCCCTGGATCATCACGCCGCGCAGCTCGGAGTAGTCGTCACCCAGTTCGGCGAGCACCGTCAGTTTCGGTTCTCGCATCAGGTTGACGATCCGCTGGCTCTTCGTGAACGACCGGAACGTGACGATTCCGTGGTCGACGAAGAACCACAGGGTCGTGAGGTGAGGGAACCCGTCTACGCCCAGGGTCGCCACCTGCAAGTTCGTGGCATCGGTGAGGACTGCACCGATTTCGTCCGGCGTCATGGAGATGTCCGTTCGGCCCATACCCGGAACATACCAACGCCACGGACACAGCCCTGCCGCCGAACTACGATGTCGAGTGCCGATTTCGGGCACGGGCGACCCCGACAGGGGCGGTCGAGGTTCAACTCTTCGGTGTCAATCCGGCTGCATCCCCCAACCGGCGACGGTGGGGAGAGAGGAAGCATCGCTATGGACCAGACCCACGCCAAGGTCACCGTACCCGGTGTCCGCGCCCGTAAAGGGGGCGCCAAGCTCACGATGGTCACCGCCTACGATTATCCGACGGCCTCGATCGTCTCGGATGCGGGGATCGACATGATCCTCGTCGGTGACTCACTGGGAAATGCCGTTCACGGATTCGACACGACCCTCAAAGTCGACGTC
>JAOUGY010000418.1 GCA_029865445.1 Acidimicrobiia bacterium
TCCCGCTGGATGTCGGGTCCGGGCCCGACCACGAGTGAGTCGAAGGAGCAACGTGCAACCGTCAGACATGGGGAGCTTGATGGAGACGCTCGGTCGGGACGCGCTCGGCCAGCTGCAGCTCCGCCGCTTCCAGATGGTGCTCGAGCGGATGCTCGGCACGAACGTGTTCTACTCGGAGAAGTTCGGGACCGTCGGGGTCACACGTCCGAACGACGTATCTTCGTGGGAGGACTTCTCCAAGCTCCCGTTCACGACGAAGAAGGAGCTGTCGGCCGATCAGGCCGGCAACCCGCCCTATGGATCGAATCTGAGCTTCCCGAGAGACGAGTACGTCAAGATCCACCAGACGTCCGGAACTACCGGGGAGCCCCTCCGCTGCCTCGACACCGAGGAGTCGTGGGATTGGTGGGCCGAGTGCTGGGCAACCGTGTTCCGTGCGGCCGGCGTGGGGCCCTCCGACAGGGTGTTCTATGGGTTCTCGTTTGGGCCGTTCATCGGGTTTTGGAGCTCCTACGAAGGGGCGAAGAAGGTTGGCGCGCTGGCCTTTCCTGGAGGAGGGATGTCGTCGTTTCAGCGGCTGAAGGCGATCATGGCCAACGACATCACGGTGCTCGTCTGCACACCCACCTACGCCCTCCACCTCGCCGAGGTCGCCGAGCAGGAAGGGATCGACGTAGCCGGCTCATCGGTTCACACGACGATTCACGCCGGTGAACCGGGGGCGGGGCTCCCGGCGACGCGTGCCCGCATTCAACGGGCGTGGGGCGCCAAGACGTATGACCATGCCGGCGCCACCGAGGTGGGAGCGTGGGGTTTCGAGTGCGGCGAGCAGACCGGACTCCACGTGAACGAGGGCGAGTTCATCGTGGAGATCATCGATCCCGCGTCGGGCGAACCGGCCGAAGAGGGCGAAGTCGTCATAACCAATCTCGGTCGCCCCGGATATCCGGTCATCAGATACCGTACCGGCGACAGGGCCCGGCTCGTCACCGACCCGTGCCCGTGTGGGCGAACCTACGCTCGCCTCGACGGGGGAGTGATCGGCCGTGTCGACGACGTCATGATCGTCCGCGGCATCAATGTGTTCCCCTCCGCCATCGAGAACATCCTGCGCAGTGTTCCCGAGATCGGGGAGTTCGCCGTCGACATCTATCGGACGGCAGAACTCGACGACATGGTCATTCGCATCGAGGTTCCGCGTGGGGCTCCGGAGGAGGTGGCGGCGGCGGCAGAGAACGCCATTCGCAACGCCTTGACCTTGCGTGCTCGGGTCGAGGCTGTCGAGTTCGGGACGTTGCCCCGCTTCGATCTGAAAGCTCGCCGGTTCACGGACCACCGGTGACCGCTGTGGCGAGGTGAGTGAGCCCGCTACCCAAAGAACTCGAGGAGTTGGCGGCCGAGGAGGGTCAGGCCCGTCTCCCCTGCGTGACATCCATCCTTGGTGTCGGATTCGGCCAGGGGCCCCATGTTCGGTCCGGTCAGGGCGAGGCCATCGGTGACGAGTTCGCTCGCAATCTCCGCCATCATGGCGGGTCCTCCAGAGCCTGCCAGATCGCAGGTGTGACCATCGGAGTACGGGGGCTGCCCTGACACGAAGATGACGGCTCCGGGTATGGCCTCTCGGATCTCGGCGACCAGTGCCCGAGCGGCCTCCACCGAATCTGCCCGGTTCTCCCGGATGGTGCAGAGGTTGAGCCAGATCACCCTGGTGTCGGGATGGCGCTCGAGCATGTCGGCGAATCCGCTCCAGTAGCGGCCCCGGTCGGAGGTGATGTCATCGACCCAGCGCCCGATGCTCCCCCCGCCATAGGGGACACGATGCGACCACATCTTGGTGCCCCCTTGTGCCTCGTAACCCTCGACGGCGTTCTGGCTCATCGAACAACCGACAAAGCCGACCGGTCCCTCGATGCTCCCGGGTTCCACCGTCTCGAGCTTCGACGACGTGACCGGAGTGGTAGTCGTCGTGGTCTCCGGTTCCGCCTCCGTGGTGGGCGAGGAGAAGCTGGGCGCGACGGTTGTGGCGACCGTCGACGGGGTGTCAGCCGGCTGGGTGCAGGCGGCCGCGATCACCGCCAGCATCAACGCCAGGGGACGGCTCATCCCAGCTTGGATTCGACGAGCCGGGTGATGGTGACGAGGGTCTCGAAGTTCGCGGCGGAGACGTCATCGGCGGCGATGATGATCCCGTATTCGTCCTCGAGGAATCCGACCAGCGTCAACACGCCCATCGAGTCGATCAACTCGGTCTTCAGGAGGGGGGTGTCGGGCTGCAAATCGGTCGCCGCGTCGAGAAGCTCGGACAACAGGAAGTCCTTCACGTCCTGAGTGATGTCAGCCATTGTTGGATCCTCTCACGAGTAGTAGTCACCGATCTTCTCACCGATCCGCGGGATGGCCTCGTCGGCGAGGTGGCCCCGGGCGTCCTTGAAATCCGAACAGAAGTCGACCCGCGGCGCCATTCCCACCTGAACATCGGTGAACTCTCCGGCGACCTGGAGGATCGCCTCCCAGATGTACGGATGTTGGAGATCGGCCCGGACCCGAACCCCGTCGGCGAAACACTCGGCCCCCTCCGGACCGCCCACCACTGGCTGCAGTACGAACCACGAAACCGTGGGTAATTCGATCCGCGCCCGTTCCAGCACCGACCGGATGTCGGATTCCCAGGCCTCCACGTCGGTCCCGCGGGCTCCGGTGATGGTGAGGATGGCTCGATCCGGCGATGGGGAGACACATGGGGACTCGGGCTGCTGATCCCATCCGGGCCAGTCCTCTCTGGCAATGATCCGTGCTTCGGCGCCCTCCACCCAACGCAGTTGATAAGCGCCGTCGTCTACGAGCTCTTCGAACGGGCTGTAGGCCCGTGTTGCGCCACCGGTGTACCACTGGTTGGTCTGGGAGAACCCTACGACTTCGGTGCACCTGAATCCCGTGGGGGCCCTCGGCTCGAGCCCGAGGGCCCGGCCGAGGAACGAAGCCATTTGGCCGCGTGTGACGGGGTCGTTGGGGCAGTACCGGTCGTTGACGGGTGGGTTGCATCCTCGGGTGACGCCGGCGGTGGCGAGCTTTGCGATGTCGGTTTCGAAGGGGCTGTTGTTGTCGTCGACGAATTCGATGTTGGGGTCGATGGAGGTGTAGTTGAGGGCGCGGGTGAGGAAGGCGGCCCTTTGGTGGCGTGTGACG
>JAOUGY010000101.1 GCA_029865445.1 Acidimicrobiia bacterium
TCGATTAATCGAGAAAGTTGGGAACTCGGGGAACGCAACTGTGTCGTAATGGCGGGAGAGGCCTGTCACACCCACGGGCCACCCACAACGAGATGCCCGGATTGGGTGCCGGAACACCCCCATCAACCGGCGCCGGAGGGGCCGGGCGTCTCGGACCTCAACGGGAGGCGGGCACCCCCAAGCCCGCCTCCTGTTGTTCTTTCTCAGACGATGCGGCGATCCGACGCCCACCGGGCGAGTTCGTGGCGGTTCGAGAGCTGGAGCTTCTTGAGTACCGCCGACACATGCCGCTCCACCGTCTTCACGGAGATCGACAACCGGACACCAACCTCCTTGTACGTGTCGCCCAAGGCGATCAGCCGCAGAACCTCCTGCTCCCGGTCGGTGAGTTGGTCCAATTCGGGGTCCACGTCTCGGGTCGGAATGGAGGCGAATGCATCGAGGACGAACCCGGCGAGCCGGGGCGAGAACACGGCGTCGCCGGCCGCCACCTTGTTGATGGCCGCTGCGAGCTCCCACGACTCGATCGTCTTGGTGACGTATCCCCTCGCACCCGCCCGGACGATGGCCACCACATCCTCGGGTGAATCCGAAACCGACAATGCCAGGAACTTGACGTCGGGATGGGTCTCGGAGACCTTCTGCAACACGTACAGCCCACCGCCGCCCGGCATGTGAACGTCGAGCAGGACGACATCGGGCTCACGCTCACGGATCATCTCCACGGCCGCGTCGACCTCGGACGCGTCACCGACGAACTCGACCTTCCCTTCCAGTTCGCCCCTGACTCCCGCTCGGAACAGGTGGTGGTCATCGACGATGAAGACCCGCACCATCACCGCACCTCCCTCGGCAAGCGCAAATCGACTTCCGTACCCTCCCCGGGGGCCGACCGTACCGTCGCCGAGCCACCATGGCGTGTCATCCGTCCTTCGATCGATTCGCCCAGACCTCGGCGGTCGTCGCCGACGGAGGTTCGATCGAACCCCGCACCGCGATCACGAACCACGATCCGCAACTCGTGCGGCCTCGCCTCGGCGAGCACGAACACCCGGTCTACGCCTGAGAACTTGGCGGCGTTCGTCATTGCTTCTCGCGCCGCCGCCGCGATCGCCTCGACACCGCGATCCAGCCCCGCGTCCCCGACCGTGCTGAGGTCGATGGCCACTCCGAAGTCCCGTTCGACCTCAGCAGCCGACCGGTGGATCAGATCCATCAATCCGCCTCCGGTCGTGTCGACACCTGAGTTGAGCCAGGTCCTCAGCTCCCGCTCCTGTGAACGGGCCAGTCTCCTCACCTCGGATTGATCATCGGAACGGCGCTGGATGAGCGCCAACGTTTGCAGCACCGAGTCGTGCAGATGGGCGGCTACCTCGGCGCGTTCGGCCACACGGATTCGCTCGGCCCGCTCGGCGGCGAGGGCGGATTCGGCCCTGCGCCGGCTGTCGTCGTTGCGGCGGATCGAACCGAATCCCCAACCAATGACGACGGGGGCGAGTGAGTTGATCGCAAACACCTCTGCTGTGCGAGCCGCCAGGTCGGAACCGTATCCCTGCACCGAAGCGATAGCGATGACCAGACCGGCGAAGAAGCCACCCGGCACACCCCGGGTGGTCGCCCACAAGATCGCGGAGGAGATCGGGAAACCTCCCACGAAGAAGCTGTTCGCCCCGCTGAGCTGAGGGATGAGGGCGATGACTGCCGCTACCGCGAGGTCGGGGAGGAGCCAGAACAGGCTCGAGAAGCCACGCGGGAACATGCGCCACAACACCATCGTGAGGACCGTCCAGATGACCGCCGCCACCACCGACCACATCACCAGGCGGCCGTCGATGGCCGGCGCCGGCTGGGTTGTGAGGCTGAGAACCGACAGCGTGATCAGCCACAGCAGCCCGACGACCCGGAACACGATCGTGATGGTGAGGAGGGTTGCCTCGGCCTCGGGGATCGGTTTCGGCCGGTCCATTCCAGAGAGCCTACGACTACCGGACACCCGCGGCCAACGATCAGAAGACCTGAGCCCCCCGTCTGTTCCTCGGGTCCGACCTGCACAAACGCCATGAGGGACGTGAGGGATGGATGAGGGGATCCCCGCATCGACCGGCGACGTCCAATCACCGACGATGCCCGTACCGGGCGACCGGCACTGATCGATGAGGGAGCGACACGATGAGAAACACACGATGGGCAGCGGCATTCTGCGTCCTCGGGCTGGTGACGGCGGCCTGCGGAGGCGACTCGTCCTCTGACACCACCTACAGAGACACACTCACCACTGCAGACAGGAGCTGGGACGACTCGAACCGCGACGACCACTCCAGTGACACGACGGCCGCCGGCTCGGCAACGACGGCGGCCGCCGCTTCCGAGGTCGGGGAGCCGTACCCGGACGTCGAGTTCGATGACCCCGGGGTGAACCGGCCCGAGTGGACCGACGAGGACAAGCTGTCCACGTTTGCGCTCGACGTCGACACCGGCGCCTACACCATGGCCCGAACGTTCCTCAACGACGGATTCCTCCCCGACCGTGACTCCGTCCGTGTCGAGGAGTACGTCAACTTCTTCGCCCAGGACTACCCGGTGCCACGCCAAGGTTTCTCCATCACCGTCGACGGCGGACCGACACCGTTCGTGGACGAGGACATGCGAGTGATCAGGATCGGACTACGCGCGGAGGACGTCGAGTCACGTCCTGCCTCAAACCTCGTTTTCGTCATCGACACGTCGGGATCGATGGCGGAGGGCCGCAGGCTGGAGATCGTGAAATACTCGCTCTCCCTGCTGGTCGAGGAGTTGACCGAGCAGGACACCGTCACCCTGGTCGAGTTCGGATCGGATGCGCGCCTCGTCCTGCCACCGACGTTCGGTGATGAGAAGAGGGAGATCCTCCGCGCACTCGACCACCTCGAGCCGGGCGGATCGACAAACTTCGAGCACGGTCTGAGGCTCGGATACGACGCCGCCGACCAGCTGCGCAGGGACGGCAGGCTCACGAGGGTCATCGTGGCGTCGGACGGCGTCGCCAACGTGGGCCTCAGCGACCCCGATTCGCTGGTCGAGATGATCCGGCGTGATGCCGATCGCGGTGTCAACCTCGTGACCGTGGGGGTCGGAATGGGCAACTACAACGATGCGTTGCTCGAGCAACTCGCAGACGACGGCGACGGCTTCTATGCCTACGTCGACACCCCGGACGAGGCACAGGACCTCTTCGTCAACGATCTCACCGGAACGCTCGTTACGGTCGCCGAAGACGCTCGGGTCCAGGTCGAGTTCGATCAGGACACCGTCCTCGAATGGCGGTTGGTCGGCTACGAGAACCGCGCCATCGCCGACGATCAGTTCCGGGACGACACGGTCGATGCCGGGGAGATCGGAGCCGGTCACACCGTGACCGCCCTGTACGAGGTGCGGTTGACCCGGGACGCGCTGGCCGGCCGGGAGGACCGGATCGGTCGGGTGTACCTGCGCTGGCTCGATCCGAGGACGGACGATCCAACCGAGGTCAGCCAGACCATCTCTCTGAAGGACCTGTCAGATCGCTACCGCGACACCGCGCCGAGGTTCCAGCAGGATGTTGTGGTCGCCCAGTTCGCCGAGGCGCTGCGGGGAAGCCGGTTCGCGGGCGTGTGGACACTGGATGATCTGGTCGACCATGCCTACGACGTCACCGACCTGCTCCCTGGCGACGAAGACGTGGCCGAGTTCGCGGAGCTGGTGCGTATGTCCGCGCGTCTGGAAAGATGACCACCACTTCTTCCCGCTGGGAGGACGGGAAGGCGAGCCGGGCCGGGGTGCTCGACGCCCCGGCCCGCCCGCGACCGACCACCCTCGCCAACCCAAGGTTGGATGGGTGGAGATCCGCCCATCTGGCCCGCGGTTGGGCGAGGGGTCGGATGCGAAGAGGCCCCCCGGGAATCCGGGGGGCCTCTTCGGTCGACGCGGAGAGCGCTCCGCTATCAGTCCTCTTCTTCGTCACCGTTGCTGTCGTCGAGGCGCTGAGCTCCCAGCGACGCCAGCCATTCGGCCGGATTCTCGGGCAGACCCTCGTCGGCGCTCCCGGGCATGTCTCCGCCCAGGATTCCCAGCGCTGAAACCGTTGCTGCACCAGGCAGCGACGGCTGGAGGACCTGGTACTCGTCGGAGCCCGTTCCAGCCGGGATCAGCTTGCCGATGATCACGTTCTCCTTGAGGCCACGCATGAAGTCCGACTTGCCCTGGATGGCGGCGTCCGTCAACACCCTGGTCGTCTCCTGGAACGACGCTGCAGACAGCCACGAATCGGTGGCGAGCGACGCCTTGGTGATTCCCATCAGCTCGGGACGACCCTCTGCCGGCCGCTTTCCGTCCTGGACCATCGTCTTGTTGGTCTCGCGGAACAGCTGATCGTCGACCAGCTCGGCCGGGAGGAAGTCCGACTCGTTGGGGGACACCACCCGGATCCTCTTGAGCATCTGACGCACGACGAGCTCGATGTGCTTGTCGTGGATCTCCACGCCCTGGCTCCGGTACACCTCCTGTACCTGATCGACCAGGTACTGCTGGGCGGCCCGGACGCCACGAATCTCCAGGACCTCCTTGGGGTCCAACGGACCTTCGGTCAGCTGCGCACCGGGCTCGATCACGTCGCCGTTGGCGACCCGGAGGCGAGCGCGGCGGCTCACCGGGTACTCGAGATCGCCCTCTTTCGTCTCGACGACGATGCGACGGCCCTCGTCGTCCTCGACGACTCGCACCGCTCCGCCGTCCTCGGCGAGCGACGCCTTGCCCTTGGGGGTCCGGGCTTCGAACAGCTCGACGACGCGAGGCAGACCGTGGGTGATGTCCTCACCTGCCACACCACCGGTGTGGAAGGTACGCATGGTGAGCTGGGTTCCCGGCTCACCGATCGACTGGGCGGCCATGATGCCGACCGCCTCACCCAACTCGACGACCTTGCCGGTGGCGAGTGACAGGCCGTAGCAGGTCTGGCACACGCCGAGCTTGGCGTCACACGTGAGGACGGAACGAACCCGCACCGACTCGACCTGTTCGGCGTGCGCCTCGAGCGCGATCAGCGCCTTCGTGCCGATGATCTCACCCGCTCGCAGTTTGTCACCGTCGGCCGTCTCGACGAGTTTCCGGTCGATCTTGACATCGTCGGCGAGCACACGCCCGTACACGCGCGACCGCAGGTTGCGGATGACGCGACCACGTTCGTCGACAACGGTGATCTTGATGCCCTTGTCGGTCTCGCAATCGGCGATGTTGATGATCAGCTCCTGGGAGACGTCGACGAGTCGACGTGTCAGGTAACCGGAGTCGGCCGTGCGGAGAGCGGTGTCAGCGAGACCTTTGCGGGCGCCGTGAGTGGAGATGAAGTACTCCAGCACAGACAGACCTTCCCGGAAGTTCGAGATGATCGGCCGCGGGATGATGTCACCCTTCGGGTTCGCCACCAGTCCACGCATTCCGGCGATCTGGCGCACCTGCATGATGTTTCCGCGAGCCCCCGACCCGACCATCATGTCGATCGAGTTGAACTTCTCGGTCTTCATGTTGGCTTCCATCGCGTCCTTGACGCGATCGGTTGCCTCGGTCCAGATCTCGATCAGTTCCTGGCGTCGCTCGTCATCGGTGACGATGCCCTTCTGGTACTGGGCCTGAACCTTGTCCGCCCGAGCCTCGTACTCGGCCAGGATCTCCTGCTTGTTCGGCGGCGTCTTCACGTCGTCGAGAGCGATGGTGAGTCCGGCCTTGGTGGCAAAACGGAAACCGAGGCTCTTGATGGCGTCGAGGGTCTCGGCCACCTCACTGCGCCGGAATCGTTCGATGATCAGCTCGATGAGGCGCCCGATGTCGGACTTGATCACCACCGAGTTGACGTACGGGAACGATGCCGGGAGCGCCGTGTTGAGCAGACCCCGACCGAGCGTCGTGTCGAGGAGCTTGGAACCGTCGACCGGCTCCGGCGTGAGCAGCTTGCCCAGCGAGTCGAACACGTCGGCGTGGACTGCGGGATCGCCGGCGAGCTCGCCCACACGCAGCTTGATCGGAGCGTGGAGCGACAGCTCTCCAACGTCATAGGCCATGAGGGCCTCGTCGAGCGACCCGAAGATCCTCCCTGCGCCCTTGGCGTCCTCCATCAGCTCGGACAGGTAGTAGATACCGATGACCATGTCCTGGGATGGGGTGACGATCGGACGGCCCGATGCCGGCCGCAGTACGTTGTTCGTCGACAACATGAGGATGCGTGCCTCGGCCTGTGCCTCCGCCGACAGCGGAAGGTGAACGGCCATCTGGTCGCCGTCGAAGTCGGCGTTGAACGCCTCGCACACGAGCGGGTGGATCTGGATGGCTTTTCCTTCCACCAGAACCGGCTCAAAGGCCTGGATACCCAGCCTGTGGAGGGTGGGTGCACGGTTGAGGAGAACCGGATGCTCCTGGATCACCTCTCCGAGAACGTCCCACACCTGGGGGCGCTGACGCTCCACCATCCGTTTCGCTGACTTGATGTTCTGCGCGAGGTCTAGGTCGACCAGCCGCTTCATGACGAACGGCTTGAACAGCTCGAGTGCCATCACCTTGGGCAATCCGCACTGGTTGAGCTTGAGCTGGGGCCCGACCACGATGACCGAACGGCCGGAGTAGTCGACACGCTTTCCGAGCAGGTTCTGACGGAACCGGCCCTGCTTGCCCTTCAGCATGTCGGACAGCGACTTGAGCGCCCGGTTGCCGGGACCCGTCACCGCGCGACCGCGACGGCCATTGTCGAAGAGAGCGTCCACCGCCTCCTGCAGCATCCGCTTCTCGTTGTTCACGATGATCTCGGGAGCCCCGAGGTCCAGCAGACGCTTCAGCCGGTTGTTTCGATTGATGACGCGGCGATACAGATCGTTGAGGTCGGAGGTGGCGAAACGACCACCGTCGAGTTGAACCATCGGGCGCAGATCCGGTGGGATGACCGGAATCGTCTCCATGATGAGATCGGTGGGATGGTTCTTGCCCTCGTAGAACGGCTTGACGACCTTCAGGCGCTGGGTGGCGCGCTGACGCTTCTGAGCCGAGTTGGCGTCGAGGTCTTCGTTCAGTTGGGCCATCTCGGCTTCGAGATCGAGCCTCCCGAGCAGATCCTTGATCGCCTCGGCTCCCATGCCACCGTGGAAGTACATCGAATACCGCTCGAAGATCTCACGCCACAGCTGCTCGGACTCGACGAGCACCTTCGGCTTGAAGCCCTTGAAGGATTCGAAGGCCTCTTCGACCAGCTCCATCTCGCGGTCGGCACGATCCTTGCGGGCGGCGATCTCCTTTTCCACCTCCCGGCGGCGGGCGGAGATCTCCTGTGGCTTGGCACCACCTTCTTCCATCCGCGACAGCTCGTCTTCGAGCGCTTCGAGACGGACGACCTTCCAGTCCTCGAAGTCCTCGGTGACGACCTGCAGCTCTGCGCGCATGGTGTCTTCGAGCTCTGGGATGTCCGTCTGACGCTTCTCGTGGTCGATGGAGGTGATCAGGTAGGCGGCGAAGTAGATGACTTTCTCGAGGTCTTTCGGGGACATGTCGAGCAGATATCCGAGCCGGCTCGGCACACCCTTGAAGAACCAGATGTGGGTGACCGGCGCGGCGAGCTCGATATGGCCCATCCTCTCGCGCCGCACCTTGGACCGGGTGACTTCCACGCCACACCGTTCGCACACGATGCCCTTGTAGCGGATTCGCTTGTACTTGCCGCAGTAGCACTCCCAGTCCCGTTGCGGACCGAAGATGCGCTCATCGAACAGACCCTCCTTCTCCGGCTTGAGGGTCCTGTAGTTGATGGTCTCGGGCTTCTTGACTTCGCCATAGGACCAGGCTCGGATCTGGTCGCTGGAGGCGAGGCCGATCTTCAGCTCATCGAAGACTTGACGTGCCACTTCTCTCCTTTAGTACTGAGTACTGGGTACTTGGTACTGGGTACGAGCATCCAGGCTTCCTGGTCGACGGCTGGCCGTCAACAACGGGAAGCCGGATGCCCCGCACTCCGTTCTATACGTCGGATTCGGGTCGCTCGGGACGGGATAGATCGATCCCGAGACTCTCGGTCGGTCGGTACATGTCGTCGTCCAGCTCGCGGAGCTCCACTTCTTCACCCGCGGACAACATCTCGACGTTGAGACACAGGCTCTGCATCTCTTTGACGAGCACCCGGAACGACTCGGGAATTCCCGGTTCCGGGATGTTGTCGCCCTTGACGATGGCCTCGTAGACCTTGACACGGCCTTGGACGTCGTCGGACTTGATGGTGAGCAGCTCTTGGAGCGCGTAGGCGGCTCCATAGGCTTCCAGGGCCCATACCTCCATCTCACCGAACCGCTGGCCACCGAACTGTGCTTTACCACCGAGCGGCTGCTGGGTGATCATCGAGTACGGGCCGGTGGACCGGGCGTGGATCTTGTCGTCGACGAGGTGGACGAGCTTCAACATGTAGATGTATCCGACCGTGACGCCGGTGTCGAACGGCTCACCCGTGCGACCGTCGTACAGCTGCGCCTTGCCGTCGTTGCCCACCAGCTGGACGCCGTCCCGGTTCGTGCGCGCCTGCTCGATCACCTTGGCGATCTCGTCCTCGCGCGCTCCGTCGAACACCGGGGTGGCAACTCTCGTCCATGCTCCCGCACCCACCGAAGCGGGGCTCTCACCCTTGAACTCCTCCCACCCCTGGGCAGCGGCCCAGCCGAGATGGGTCTCGAGCACCTGCCCGAGGTTCATTCGGGAGGGAACCCCGAGCGGCGACAGGATGATGTCGACAGGAGTCCCGTCGGCGAGGAACGGCATGTCCTCTTCGGGCAGGATCTTGGCGACGATGCCCTTGTTGCCGTGGCGGCCGGCGAGTTTGTCGCCCTCGGAGATCTTCCGCTGCTGGGCCACGTAGACCCGAACGAGCTCGTTGACCCCGGGCGGAAGATCGTATCCGTCGGCCCGTTTGAACACCTTGACCGCGATGACCTTGCCGGATTCGCCGTGGGGCACCTTGAGGGACGTGTCTCGCACCTCGCGCGCCTTCTCACCGAAGATGGCGCGAAGGAGTCGCTCTTCCGGCGTGAGCTCCGTCTCGCCCTTGGGCGTGACCTTGCCGACGAGATAGTCGCCGGGGCCCACCTCGGCGCCGATGCGAATGATCCCGTCCTCGTCGAGGTCGGCGAGCACTTCGTCGGCGACGTTCGGGATGTCGCGAGTGATCTCCTCGGCTCCGAGCTTGGTGTCGCGAGCATCGATCTCGTGCTCTTCGATGTGAATCGACGTGAGCACGTCGTCTTTCACGAGCCGCTCGGACAGGATGATGGCGTCCTCGAAGTTGTGCCCGTTCCACGGCATGAATGCCACCATCAAGTTGCGGCCGAGGGCCAGCTCACCCTTGTCGGTGGAGGGACCGTCGGCGAGCACGTCGCCCACCGTGACCTTGTCGCCTTCGCGCACCAGCGGCTTGTGATTCATGCACGTGCCCTGGTTCGAACGCTCGAACTTGTCGAGCGGGAACGCGTGCTTCTTGTTCGTGCCCTGTTCCTTGACGACGATTTCCTCACCCGTGACCTCGACCACCTCGCCGGCGACCGAGCAGATGACCATGTCGCCCGAGTCCTGGGCGGCCCGGCGCTCGACTCCGGTTCCCACGAGCGGCGCATCCGAATTCAGGAGCGGCACCGCCTGACGCTGCATGTTCGAACCCATCAGGGCCCGGTTGGCGTCGTCGTGCTCGAGGAACGGGATGAGGGCCGTGGACACCGAAACGAGCTGCTTCGGCGAGACGTCCATGTAGTCCACCTGATCGGGACTGACGAAGTCGACCTCGCCGCCGGCACGACGGACGAGCACACGGTCGTTGCGGAACGAACCGTTCTCCTTGAGGGGAGCGTTGGCCTGCGCGATGACGTAGCGCTCCTCCTCGGTGGCCGTCAGGTAATCGATCTTCTCGGTGACCTTGCCCTTCTCGACCTTGCGATAGGGAGTCTCGATGAATCCGAATCGGTTGACCCGGGCGTAACAGGCGAGTGAGCCGATGAGCCCGATGTTCGGACCTTCCGGCGTCTCGATCGGGCACATGCGGCCGTAGTGAGACGGGTGGACGTCACGAACCTCGAACCCGGCCCGTTCCCGGCTGAGACCACCGGGACCGAGCGCCGACAGACGCCGACGATGGGTGAGCCCGGCCAGCGGATTGGGCTGGTCCATGAACTGGCTCAGCTGGCTGGTGCCGAAGAACTCCTTGATGGCGGCCGTCACCGGGCGGATGTTGATGAGGCTCTGGGGCGTGATCGACTCGGGGTCTTGAGTCGTCATGCGCTCCTTCACAACCCGCTCCAAACGGGTGAGCCCCACGCGCACCTGATTCTGGATGAGCTCGCCGACGGTACGGATTCGACGGTTTCCGAAGTGGTCGATGTCGTCGGTGACAACCGGGATTTCGACACCCTGATGGGTGGTCATCGTCGGTTGATTTGCGTGCAGCGCCACGAGGTACTTGATGCAGTCGACGATGTCCTCGTCGCGCAGCATCGACAGGTTGGCGGCCCGGTAGTCGTCGGGCGACTCCTCGCCGAACTTCTGGCTCAGCTTGTACCGGCCCACCCGCGTGAGGTCGTACCGCTTGGGGTTACGGAACAACGTCTGGATGAGGCTCCGAGCGGATTCGACGGTGGTCGGTTCGCCGGGACGGAGCTTGCGGTAGAGGTCGATGAGCGCCTCTTCCTTGTCGTGTGCGGTGTCGCGCTCGATGGAGTTCCGAATCGACTCCGCCCCGTCGAACAGGTCGAGGATCTGCTCATCGGTCTCGGCGATGCCGAGGGCGCGCAGGAACGCCGACACGTACTGGCGACGTTTGCGATCGACGCGAACACCGATGGTGTCGCGTTTGTCGGTGTCGAACTCGAGCCAGGCGCCCCGGCCGGGGATGATCTTCCCGGCGTAGATGAGTCGGTCGGACGTCTTGTCCGGGGTGTAGTCGAAGTACACGCCAGGCGAACGCACGAGCTGGCTGACGACCACACGCTCGGTGCCGTTGATGATGAAGACACCATTGGTGGTCATCATCGGGAAGTCACCGAGGAAGACCTGTTGTTCTTTGATTTCACCTGTCTGCTTGTTCATGAACCGGGCGGTGACGAACAAGGGCATGGCGTAGTTCGCGTCCCGTTCCTTCGCCTCTTCGATCGAATAGGCGGGTTCACCGAACCGGTGGTCGGTCAACTCGAGCGCGAGCGAACCTGTGAAGTCCTCGATGGGACTGATCTCTTCGAAGATCTCTTTGAGACCCTCGTCGAGGAACCAGGTGAACGATTCATGCTGTACAGCGAGTAGATCGGGGAGAGGGAGGACCTCCGGGATCTTTCCGAACGAAAACCGTTCGGCGACGCGCGACGACAAGGGAAGCCTCCTTGGAGTCCGGACAATCAGAGCGGCACGCTACCAGAGGCGGCAGCGCTCCGCAAATGCGTGCAGAAGCAAACCCCTGACCGCCGGGCGCTTGCTCGGTCGGGGCCATTCGACGAACGGCCCTCGGACCTGCACCTCACTCTGTTGTCCGCCAGGTGGCGCCAAGCCACCGGCACGTCCTGCATCCTACGCGGTGGCCCCGAACGATGTCAACGGTCTGGCGCCATGCGCGATGCGCGATGCGCC
>JAOUGY010000102.1 GCA_029865445.1 Acidimicrobiia bacterium
CTCCCCATGGCATGCAAGAGGTCAGGGGTTCAAATCCCCTCAGCTCCACTCTCGGAATCCCTGGCAGCCGCTGGGGGTCTGTTCTTGCCGGGTTGTCCCTTCGGCTTCAACGTCCGCTCTGGTGCAAACCCCGGCGGTCGGTACCCGTCCGGTTGGTCACGATCTTCCAGGCTACGGCCAAGTGGTCCGCGGCGTGGCGAAGCGGCGGGACGGTTCAGACTGGACCCCGACTTGCTCGTGATCCCGGCTGGTGCCACCGCGGCGGTGGACTACGACCATGACGCCGCCGCCAACTGCAAGATCGAGCCGATCACAATGCCCGGAAACTCCGACAGTGGATCCACACCTACGGGTATAACTGCCCAGGACGGCTCACCGGATGGACCGATAACTGGGCCAGCCGTTGTTCGGCGGTCGTCAGCTGGTGCCGGGCCGTCGCTGTCAAGAAGATGGGCGTCGTAACCGACCCGGCGACAATCGACGATGGGGGATCACCACGGTCGGCAGGCGGAGGTGCGGCGTCGGGTGACTTCGTCGGTCCAGGCGGCGTCCTCCGAGCCGTCGGTGGGGATGGGCGGTGCGTCCACCTTTTCCTCGGTGACGGTGGGGGTACCGAAGGTCGCCGAGCCGGTCGAGAATGGGTGACGTGTTTCGGTGATCCCGATCCAGGTTTCATTGCGTCCCATCTGGACTTGGGTGACCGCTCCCGCTTCGCAGCGGAAGAACTCCGAGTGGTGTATCCCGATACCCTCCCAAATCTCGGGCATGGCTCGATCCGGGCCGAGCACCGTTTGGAGGGTGCAATCGGTCAGCGCCACGAACCCATATGAATAGCCGACCAGGTTGTCGCCGAGTTCGACGAGCACGGTAGGCAGTCCGAGATTCACGGTCCGGATCGGCGATGGCGTCGTGGCCGTGGTGACCAGGCGGGGATCGGAGACGTAGGGTGTGATGTCGGTATCGGTCTCCCACCCGTAGGCCAGTTCCAGGTGGAGCCGCCACCGGTCTTGGGCGAGGTAGGTCGTGATGGTGTCGCCGTCGCCGTCGCCGTCGAGGTCGGCGGTGAGGGTGGTGGTGCTCGACACCACCTCGGGCATTGCGATTTCGGGTACTCCCAGGCAGGCCTGCAGGTAGACCGGGACCCGTACCTCGCGAGTGTTCCCAGCGGGGTCGGTGGCGACAAAGGTGGCGACGTTTCCCCCCGGGTTGAGAATGAGAACGATCGACCAGTTGCCGGCGGCGTCGACCTCTGCCGGATAGCGACCCGCTGCCACCACCGATGCACCCGGTTCGGTTGTTCCGACGAACCGGTAGTGGGATTCGGTGACGATCGCCCTCGACGCGGGGTCGGTCACCTCGAGTGCGGGTGGGGTGGTGTCGGCTGCGGTCGTGTCGGATGGCGCTGTCGACGTGCTTGCCGTCGTTGCTGTCGTCGACGACGGCGGCAGCGGGACGGTTGAGCTGGTCGACGGGCTCAGGCTGGTGGAGGACGGCACCGATGTCACGATCGAGGTTGCCGTGGTCGTGGCCGGCTGCGAGGTGGGGGTGCACCCCGCCACCACCAACACCACCAATCCAACGAAGGCGAACCGACGCATCAGTCCCTCCGACTCGGCCTCCGAGGCGAACCAGTCCTTCCACCTCACGGCTGCGGACTAATCCACTCAGTCGCATCGTCGCGCCGGCCAGGCCATTGAGGGAAGAGCCGGACGGCCCGGACCGCTAGACACACGTAGTTTCGATGTGCGGCTTCTACGCCACCTTCGAATCCGAGCTTGTCGCTCTCGAGTCCTACGTGACCGGAGGCGGATACCTGTGGCTCGGCATGGCAGGGTGGGGTTGGAACGGCGGCGAACCCGATGGGTTCCCGCTTCCTGGCGGTGGCGCGGTGTCCGGGCCCGATTTGTGGGAGTCGAACGACGTCACGGCACCTGATCATCCGGTTGCGGCCGGGCTCCCGTCGCCGTTCTTCGGTGGCTACGCCAGTCACGCGACCCTGTCGGGTTTCCTCGGTGGGACGGTTGTGACGACGACGCCGGGCGGGGACGCGACGCTGGTCGAGTACCAACTCGGCGCAGGCCGGGTGCTGGCGTTGACCCAACCAGTGGAGTTCGGGTGGCTTTTCGGTGAGGACGCCGGGATCATCCTGTCGAACGGCGTTCCACATGCGGTCGACTTCGAGCCGTTCACTGACGTCATGTGGCTTTCGACCGAACCGGCGGAGGGATTCGTGCCCGAGGGCGGGTCCCAAACGCTGGTGGTGACGTTGGACGCAGCGGGGCTGAGTGCCGACACGTACCAGGCGACGCTGGTGATCCTCACCGACGATCCTCTGGGGGGGCTGTACGTCCCGGTGACGATGGCAGTGACCGCACCGTGAGTCCGATGGGAGGGAGCGGGCGACCGCTCCCTCCCATCCGAAGGTGGATCGCCGGAAGGTACGAAGCGGCGACTCGCGGCGTCATCGATCTGCGGCACGTGATCGAGATGTGCGACCGATGGTGATCTCGATCCTCTCGCCGGCCCGCCGGGGTGGGTGAGCCCCGAGCCAATCGCGCCTACGCACCATGGCTTGACAGCTTGCCGAGCTGCTGTGTGCGTGGAAGTTCGGAAGTCACTCCGACCCGCCTCCGATTGATCTGGAGGGGGGCGACACATTGCGGGATGAGAGGTCAGACTTCACGATCCGACAATCGGTCAAGCGAGTGAGAAAACGGGCCGATAGTCCCATCAGGCAACCCCGGAGGGACGCCCGTGGATCGACTACATCAGTCGGAGTGGCTCGAAGTGTTGGACGGGCTCTGCATGCGGGGCCCGGTCGAGGTCGAGCCGACCACCGTTCTCCCTCGGCCCGTCAGTGGGTGCCGGCTCCGCGCAGCCGACTACGCGCCCTTCGACGACCTGGTCGAGATCCTGTTGGAGGACGACCTTGGTCGCATTCGTGTTCTCATCGACCACCCAAAGGTGATCTGGCGTGAACACGACGCCGGCCACGGGGAACAGGTGGCATTCGACACGGCAAAAGGGCGCATCACCCTTCGCTGTGAACGGTGATCGGTCGGGGGGAGGGTCTGACCCACCCCCGACCAAGGTCTTCACCGCGACGGATAGAAGGCGATGTCGGACATCAGCGACGACCGCATCGCTGGTTGCAGCCCGCCGCCGGCCTCCGCGGCACCGGCCAGCTCGAACGGATTGAACTCGGCCGGACAGAATGCGCCATCGAGCGCACCCGCAAACGCCGGATCCAACAGGTGCTGACCGGTCAGGAACCCTGTGCACCCGCTGATCCCGAGCGACGTGTGACCCGGCATGTCGAGCGTCAGCCACGCCGAATTCGGCAGGAGCCCACGAACGATCTGTGCTCCCTGGTACCTGGTTGCCGGGTCGTACAGGTTTCCGATCACCAACACGGGGTTGGCGGTCTCGTTGGTATAGGGGCCGACATACCGGTCCGTGTCGACCAGCGGCCACTGGGCGCACGGGCTCGATGCCCACGTCCACAAGCGCCCGAAGTATCCGAAGGCGGCGTCGGCAGCCGCACGCTCTGTGGACCACACGCCGTAGTCGGTGGGATTGCTGCCGTCCTCACATGCCACCGTCGGAAACCCCCCACGATCGCGTGTCGGAGAGAGCCAGGGGCGTGGTTATTGGGGTCACCGACGGCCGAGGCGGCGATGCGGAGGGGCGCCGAGGTAGTCTGTGCACCATGAGCGAATCGGCGATCGAAAAGGCACGACGGGAAGTCGAGGCGGAATTCGCGCAGTTCAGGGAACAGTTTGGGCGAGTGCTCGAAGCGGTGGAGCAGGTGAGTTCCGCCGGCCCGCTCGACGACGTCCATGGACTGCTCGAACGGCTCGAGGACACCGTGAACGATGTGCGGACCGGCGGTGCGTTCGGTTCCGGGGCCAAGGGCCACCGCAGTGCTCTGGAAAAGTACGAGAAGGTGGCGGCGCAGCCGTCTTGAACGGGGTCAGCCGTTCAGAGTGTTTCTCCAATCGAGCCAGGCTTGGAGCCCATCAAGGCTGTAGTCGGGCCCCGTGGTGCCGAAGGTGAACTGGGTGAACCCCATTTCCACGTAGCGCTCCGCCTGAGAGGCGAGCACCCTGGAGTGATTGTCGGGCTCAAGACCCAGTGACCATTCGACGTCGTGGGGGTCGCGGTCGATCTCTGCGCACCAGCGGGTCAATGCATCGATGGCCGGCTGCAACTCTGCCGGGTCGTCGGGAAACAGTGCGTGCCAGGTGGAAGCGTGCTCGGCGACCATCCGCATGGTCTTCTTGGGTCCGGTTCCGCCGATGAGAATGGGGATGGATCGCGTCGGCGCCGGGTTGAGCCGGTCCCAGCGAGCACGAATCCTGGGGAGTGTCATGGCGAGAGCATCCAGACGGCTGCCTGCTGTGCCGAATTCGTATCCGTACTCGTCGTAGTCACGTTTGAACCACCCCGACCCGATCCCGAAGACCAGCCGGCCGCCCGAGATGTGATCGACCGTACGCGCCATGTCGGCGAGGAGGTCCGGATTGCGATACGAGTTGCATGTGACCAGGCATCCGATCTCGATGGACGTGGTCTGCTCCGCCCACGCTCCCAGCATGGTCCAGGCCTCGAAGTGTTTCCCATCTGCGCCGCCGTACAGTGGGAAGAAGTGGTCCCAGTTGTAGGCGGCGTCGACTCCCATCTCCTCCGCCGTGCGCAGCGTCCTGCGGATGGCCGCATAGTCGGCATGTTGGGGATGGATCTGAATCGCCACCCGGATTCGCTTCGTCAAGCCGTCGTCCTTTCCGAGAGGCAGGTCAGCGTAGATCGATGTCCGGACCGCCGTCGAGGCGGTCCTCGATCCGATCCTCGAGTTCGTCGAGCTCGTGGGAGATCTTCTCCACGATCTCCGAGGGTTCCTCCTCGTACGGCCTCGAGGTGAGCAATGCAACGATCGAGGTGTCGGGGTTCTTCGCTGTGGCCTGATGGACCGCCACTGCCATCGCCGTGATCGGAACAGCCAGAAAAGCCCCGATGATCCCGAACGCGAGTCCGCCGACAGCCAAGGCGAGGATGATCACCAGCGGGTGAAGAGAGAGTGCTTTTCGGAAGACGATCGGGTAGAGGATGTGGCCTTCGAACTGCTGGACTCCGATCACGACCGCCAAGACGATCAGCCCGTCGCCGAGTCCCCCATTTGCAGCTGCCACCGCCACGGCCACCGTTCCCGACAGGAAGGCTCCGATCACGGGGAAGAACCCGCCCATGAAGACGAGGATCATGATCGGGAACACCAGCGGCGCCCCCACGATGGCCAGTCCGATGCCGATGAACACGGCATCTATGAGACCGACGAGCGCGAGTCCTCGAACGTAGGAGGACAGTGTGCGCCACGCCGCTTCATAACCCTGCTGTGCACGATCGGGGTTGCGAACCCGGGCGAGCACGCCGGCGTACGCCCGGTCGCCGTCCTTGAGGAAGAAGAACGTCGTGAGCATTCCGAGAATTACACCGGTCACGATCTCGAAGACCGTGTGCGCTCCCCCGAGGATCTGTTCTCCGATGGTTCCGGCGTTCTCTTTGGCCGATTCGATCGCCGATTCGATGTATCCGTCGAGGTCGGCTTCCGAGAGATTGAGAGGCCCATCGGCAAGCCACTCGTTCAGCGATCGAACGCCCGCGGTCACGCTCTCGACGAGGGGCTCGATGCCCTGGACGAACGACGGAACCGCCAGGCGCACCACGAGCCAAACGATGGGCACGATCGCCAAGAGGGAGCCCCAGGTGGCGAGAATCGGCGACCAGCCGCGGCGTTTCAAGTAGCCCACGATGGGTGCCAGCACGGATGCCGGGAACAGGGCGAGGACGACCGGCAACGCGACAACCTTCACCACCCCGAGCGCCCGAAACGCCGCATAGACCAAGGCGAGGACCACGATGATGCGCCAGGCCTTGGAAGCAGCCCGATCCAGCCACCGGGAGGGTTGTTCGGTCGACATAGGCGAGAGGCTATCAGGCGGCGGCGGCGAGCTCAGGGCGATCAGGTGTCGGCGTCACGGCGCCGCCTGGTGACCAAAACGAGTGTCGTACCCAACGTGATCAGGACGGCCGCCATCTGCAGCAGTAGTCCCGTCTCGAAACCCGTGAAGGGAAGGGGAGTGTCGCTCGTCGTGATAGTCACCACAAGGTCCGTCTCGTTGTTGTCGAACGTGGTCTCGTCGAGGTCGTTGATGGTGCCCACCACCGCAACCACTTCGAGCGAACCGTCGGCGGACACGACCTCGGTCAGCACCGAGATCGGCGGGAGCTCTTCACCCGGCATGAGCACACCTACCCAGACGAGGGTCACCGTCTGGCCATCGATCGTGGCTTCCCATCCCGGAGCGTCGACCGAGATCGGCTTGACCGTCGGTGGGAAGGTGATCAAGACCCTTGCGCCGTCCTTGACCGGGATATCGGAGTTGTTGGTGACCTCGAACACGTACTCGAGTTCGTCGCCTACCTCGACCGTGGTGTCCGAAACCGTGCCCTCGATCTGGAGGTCGATGACATCATCGACGACGCCGGCGTCGATGATGTCGATATTGTCGGAGAGGCCGGTTTCTTCATCGACGCCGATTGTGACGACCCGGGTGATACCTGTGATCCAGTCGGGGTCGGAGTCCGAAACATCGGAACCTGCGCCGTCGACGGTGAGGGCGAGGCCATCGGGTGGAATGAACTCGAGCACATAGGCTCCTGTTGGGAGGTGTTCGAAGAGGTAGGAGCCGTCATCGCCGGTCGTGGTGGTGGCGATGAGATTGCCGTCGTCGTCGTACAGGTTGACGATGACACCACCCACGCCCGGTTCGCCGGGATCGTGGATGCCATCGCCATCGACGTCGAGGAACACCAAGTTGCCGATCGAGCCGAGGTCTTCGCCGAAGTCGACCTGGGAAATCCCCCCGACCGGCACGGTGACCTCGATCGTGTTCACCGTCGTGGTCCCAAACCCGTCGGGCTGTTCCTGGACGACCGTGTAGTCGCCGGCTTCCAGGTCTTCGAAGACGTACATCCCGTCGGGACCTGTGATCGTGCGTGCAACCTCGTTGCCATCGTCGTCGAGGAGGATCACGACCACGCCTTCGACCCGTGTGTCCTCATCCGGGTCGATCGTGCCGTCCCGGTCGTCGTCCACGAACACCGTGCCGGACAGGACGGTGCCGAGTTCGCCGAAGTCGTAGCCCGTGGCGTCGACTCCGCCACCGAGCGCGATGGTGTTGATCTCGTCACCGGGGTTCACGGCGACACCACCTTCGCTCCCGGAGCGGTCCTTGCCGTCGCTGTATGTGGCCGGTGTCTCCTCGGTCACGACGTAGGAGCCGGCGAGAAGGTCGATGAATTGGTAGGAACCGTCGGCGGCGGTGATCGCCACCATCTCGGTGATCACGCCATTGGGGTCGGTGCCGTTGAGGCGGACCGTGACACCACCGATCCCGGGTTCGCCGTTGTTGCGGACACCGTTGTTGTTGAGGTCGACGTACACGGTCCCGGCGATGGTGGCGTAGGTGTCGACGAAGTCGTTGTTCGGTCTCGACTGCCCGGGTCCGACGACAACCGTTCCGATCGTGTTGGCGCCGGACACGTCACCGGTGGGGGACACCTGGAAACCGTCGCCGTATCCGGGGGGTTGGGTTTGGGTGATGGTGTAGGTGCCGGGGCGGAGGCCTGTGAAGGTGTAGTCGCCGTTGGCATCGGTGGTGGTGACGATGGGGGTGATGGCGCCGAGGTCGTCGGTTCCGGTGAGGGTGATGGTGACGCCGGGGATGGGGTTGCCATGTTCGTCGGTGACCGTTCCGCTGATGGAGGCGGCGGGTAGTTCGCCGAAGTCGTAGTTGGTGGCGTCTTCACCGGCAGTGAGGCTGATCGTATGGATTTCGTCGCCGGGGTTGACGGCGGTGCCGCCGGTGCTGCCGGCGGTGTCGGTGCCGTCGAGGTAGCCGGTTGGTTGGTCCTGGGTGATGGTGTAGGTGCCGGCGAGGAGGTCTGTGAACGTGTAGTTGCCGTCGGCGGTGGTGACGGTCACGATTTCGGTGATGGCGCCGTTGGGGTCGGTGCCGTTGAGGCGGACGGTGGCGCCGTCGATTCCGGTTTCTCCGGGGTCTTGGGTGCCGTTGTTGTTGAGGTCTTCGTAGACGGTCCCTGAGATGGTGGCGTAGCCTTCGATGAAGTCGTAGCCGGTGGCGGCCTCGTTGGAGGAGAGGGCGATGTCGCTGACCACATCCTGCCCGGTGACGGTGCCGCCGGCGCTACCCACCATCGTCGCCACATCGCCGTATCCGTCTGGTTGGGTTTGGGTGATGGTGTAGGTGCCGGGCGCGAGGTTTGTGAAGGTGTAGTCGCCGTTGGCGTCGGTCACGGCAACCTGGGCGGCGACCGGATCGCCCAGAGCGTCGGTTCCGGTGAGGGTGATGGTGACGCCGGGGATGGGGTCGCCATGCTCGTCGGTGACCGTTCCCGAGATCGAACCGATGGGGGTCTCCCCGAAGTCGTAGTCGGTGGCGTCGACTCCGGCTCCAAGTGAGATGTCGGAGAGGACGTCGTTTCCGAGCGTGCCACCTTCGGACCCGAGGCTGTCTGCCCCATCCGGGTATGCGATGGGTTGGGTTTCGGTGATGGTGTAGTCGCCGGCGAGGAGGTCTGTGAACAGGTATTCGCCGTTGGCATCGGTGATGGCGTCGACGGGGGTGATGGCGCCGTTGGGGTCGGTGCCGGTGAGTGTGACTGTTTCGCCTGCCAGCGGGAGATCGAGTCCCGGGTCGTACTCGCCGTCACCATCCACGTCCAGGAAAACGTGGCCTGTGATGGTGGCGTAGCCTTCGATGAAGTCGTAGCCGGTGGTGGTGTCGGTGGCTTGGAGGGGGATGTTGGTGATGGTGTTTTGGGTGGTGGTGTTGCCGCCGTTGGTGCCGGCGAGGGTGGCGATGCTGGCGTATCCGTCTGGTTGGGTTTGGGTGATGGTGTAGGTGCCGGGGAGGAGTCCGGAGAAGGTGTAGTCGCCGTTGGTGTCGGTGGTGACGGTGATGGGGGTGGTGGGGTTGCCGAGGTTGTCGGTTCCGGTGAGGGTGAGTTCGACGTTGGGGATGGGGTTTCCGTGTTCGTCGGTGACGTTGCCTGTGATGCCGGCGGCGGGGAGTTCGCCGAAGTCGTAGTTGGTGGCGTTTTCGCCGCCGTCGAGTCCGATGGTGGTGATGGTGTCGTTGCCGGCGGTTCCTCCGGTGGTGCCGGCGGTGTCTTGTCCGTCGATGTATCCGTCTGGTTGGGTTTCGGTGATGGTGTAGTCACCGGCGAGGAGGTTGGTGAAGGTGTATTCGCCGTTGGTGTCGGTGGTGGTCACGACTGGGGTGATGGGGTTGCCCAGGGCGTCGGTTCCGGTGAGGGTGAGTTCGGCGTTGGGGATGGGGATGTCGGTGCCGGGTTGGTAGGTGCCGTTGTTGTTGGTGTCGATGAAGACGTGACCGGAGAGTGATCCGCGGGTTTCGGTGAAGTCGTAGTTGGTGGCGTTTTCGCCGGCGGTGAGGTTGATGGTGTTGATTTCGTCGCCGGGGTTGATGGCGGTGCCGCCTGCGGTGCCTGGGGTGTCGGTTCCGTCGCCGAAGAGGGTGGGTTGGGTTTCGGTGATCGTGTAGTTCCCGGCGGTGAGGTTTTCGAAGGTGTAGGTGCCGGTTGGGTCGGTGGTGGTGGTGGCGAGGGGGGTGCCGAGGTTGTCGGTGAGGGTGAGTTCGACGCCGGGGATGGGGGTGCCGTCTGTTTCGGTGACGGTTCCTGTGATGGATCCGGTGGTTTCGGTGAAGTCGTAGTCGGTGGCGTCGACACCGACGCCGATGCCGATGTTGGAGACGACGTCGTTGCCGAGGGTTCCGCCTTCGGATCCGATCGAGTCGGGTCCGTCTCCGTATCCGTTGGGTTGGGTTTCGGTGACGGTGTAGTCACCGGGGCGGAGGCCTGTGAAGGTGTAGTCACCGGAGGCGTTGGTGGTGGTGACGATGGGGGTGATCGCTCCGAGGTCGTCGGTTCCGGTGAGGGTGATGGTGACGCCGGGGATGGGGTTGGCGTGGTCGTCGGTAACGGTTCCCGAGATCGATGCCAGGGGGATCTCCGCGAAGTTGTAGTCGGTGGCGTCTTCGCCGGCGGCCAGTCCGATGGTGTTGATTTCGTCGCCCGGGTTCACAGCCACTCCACCAGAAGAACCAGCCGTGTCCACACCGTCCAAGAACCCAGCCGGAGTGGACTCGGTGACGGTGTAGTCACCCGCCAGAAGGTCTCCGAACAGGTAGTCGCCGTTGGTGTCGGTCTGGACTGTGACGTCGATCACCTGACCGAGGTCGTCGAGTCCGGTGAGGGTCACGTCGGCGCCGCCGATACCCACCTCGCCCAGGTCCTGAATCCCGTCATTGTCGAGATCGGCGAAGACCGTTCCACCAATCGACCCATACCCCTCAACAAAATCGTATCCCGTGGCGGCGGTCGTGACCCCGAGGGTGATATCGGAGACGACGTCATTGCCCAGGGTTCCGCCCACGGACCCGACGATGTCCGGCCCATCGCCATATGCGGGGGGTTGGGTTTCGGTGACCGCGTAGTCACCGGCGGGGAGATTGGTGAAGGAGTAGTTGCCCGAAGCGTCGGTCACGGCAACCTGGGCGGCGACCGGATTGCCGAACGTGTCGGTCCCGGTGAGGGTGATGGTGACGCCGGGGATGGGGTTGCCGTGGATGTCGGTGACCATTCCGCTGATGGAGGCGGCGGGGGTTTCTCCGAAGTCGTAGTCGGTGGCGTCGACTCCGGCTCCAAGTGAGATGTCGGAGAGGACGTCGTTTCCGAGCGTGCCACCTTCGGGCCCGAGGCTGTCTGCCCCATCCGGGTATGCGATGGGTTGGGTTTCGGTGATGGTGTAGTCGCCGGCGAGGAGGTCTGTGAACAGGTATTCGCCGTTGGCATCGGTGATGGCGTCGACCGGCGTCACTGGTCCCGTGGTGTCCGAACCGGTGAGTGTGACTGTTTCGCCTGCCAGCGGGAGGTCGAGTCCCGGGTCGTACTCGCCGTCACCATCCACGTCGACGAACACGTGCCCCGAGAGCGACCCGTAACCTTCGACGAAGTCGTAGCCGGTGGCGTCCTGTCCGGTACCGACGGTGATCCCAGATACGGTGTTCTGGACCGTGTCGTCGCCTCCCGCCGTGCCGGCCGTCGTCGACTCGTCGCCGTATCCGGGGGGTTGGGTTTCGGTGATGGTGTAGGTGCCGGGGCGGAGGTTGGTGAAGGTGTAGTCGCCGTTGGCATCCGTGGTCACGACGGTCCCGGGTACCGGGCCGAGGTCGTCGGTGCCGGTGAGGGTGACGGTGACCCCCGCGATCGGATTGTCGTTCACGTCGGTGACCGATCCGGAGATCGACGCGCCGGGGAACTCGCCGAAGGTGTAGTCGGTGGCGTCTTCACCGGCAGTGAGGCTGATCGTATGGATTTCGTCGCCGGGGTTGACGGCGGTGCCGCCGGTGCTGCCGGCGGTGTCTTGTCCGTCGAGGTAGCCGGTTGGTTGGTCCTGGGTGATGGTGTAGGTGCCGGCGAGGAGGTCTGTGAACGTGTAGTTGCCGTCGGCATCGGT
>JAOUGY010000419.1 GCA_029865445.1 Acidimicrobiia bacterium
GCTAGTCATCGACGACGCAGCCGCACGGCTGACCCGGTTCTTCGAGGCGGCGGTCGAGTTGATGCAGGTCCTGGCCCGCGCCTGCGGGCACTCCCATCTGAACCAATTCGACATCGGCGACCTCACGACGTTCCACCGCGAGATGTCCGAGTTGACGGGGATTGCCTACGGCGGCGCCACCCCCTGACCGGCACGGCCGCCCCGCCCTGCCCCACCACCGTCGTCCTTTTGACGCACGAAAGGCAGCATATTGCTGCCTTTCGTGCGTCAAAACCTGGCCCGGCCGGAGCGGGTGGCGAGGTCGGTCCAGAGGCGGGCGGTGCCGGGCCAGCGCTCCGCCAGCTCCTCCCACGGGCCGGCTGACAGCAACGAGCCGAAGAGATCGACATCCACCGGGCCGAAGGCGTCTTCACCCGGCGGGACCAGACCCTCGGATCCGGTCAGGGCGGGGGCGAGTCGCAGCCGCTCCCCGAGCTCCAACAGGATCTCGGCCACCTCGGGTTGGTGGGCCAGTGCCCAGGGAACAGCCCACCACACGATCCGGTCCGACGCCAGGAACCGCCGATCCTCGAAGGCCCTCGTGGCCACGGTGGGATCATCGCGCTCCCAGGCCTCGGCTTCTGCCACGGCCAATCCAGCCGCAAACAAACACAGCTCGCCCAGACCGGCCGACTCGAAACGGTGTCCCCACCGGCGGGCACGACGCTCCAGATCGGCGAGCACCTGAGTCCCCACGACCGAGCCTTCGGTGGGGCCGGTGCCGACCAACGTCGCCACGGCGGCCCACGCCTCGGCCTCGGTTCTGGCGGCCGATGGCGCGCTCATTCGACCCGGTAGGCGTCCTCGGTGGGTTTCACCGGCCGATCGATCCACAGGGGCCGCCTGAGCCGGCCCGGTCCTGGCCCCGGTTTGGTGAGCCCCAGCCACTCCCGATACACCTCGAACGACTTGGCCGTGTCCACTACCACGTCGCCGTACATGTCTCCGTGTTCCGCCTTCCCCAATCGCACCCGCTGATGCCACGCATGCATCCCCGACACCGGATCGGGATGCGGCGGGAAGGCCAGGTTCTGGTTCACACCCGCGTCTTTCCACCAGATCCGCTCGGAATCCGGATCCGAGGACGCAAACGGCTCGATCCCCTTCTTCTGGCGGAGCCGCCACCGGGTGTCACCGGTCTTCTCGATGTCCACCAGCGCCGACGACCAGCGTTCGTTGCCGAGGGCGTCGTCGAGCCGCCACCGGCCGAGGTGATGCGACGCCGCCACGACTCCGGGCCGGATTCCCTCTGTCCGCCAAACACGCATCACGAAGTACCCGGTGTCGGTGTTGAGCCGGACCATGTCGCCGGTCTCGAACCCGAGGGCATCGGCGTCCACGGGGTTCATCCACAGTGGGTGGCCGTGGCTGATCTCGTAGAGGTACTTGGCGTTACCCGACCGCGTGTGGATGAGCGTCGGGAGCCGGAAGATCGGAAGGAGGATCCGTTCGTTGCCCGACAGGTCGAGCTCCCGCCAGTTCACATGCGACCGGAGATATGTGGGGATCGCCTCATCGTGCCAGCCCCAGTCATGCATGGTCTTCGACCACCATTCGAGTTTCTTCGTGGGTGACCGGAACCCCTGTCGGGTCGAGCCGTCGTCGACGGCCACGCCGTTCGTGTCGGGGCGCTCATGCACGTCGTAGATGTCTGTCGCCACCTCGAATGCTCCATATTTCCGCATGTATCCGAGCGGCGAAAGGCCTTCGCCGGCGGCGGCGTCCGGGAGGCCAGGAACCGAATTCTCGAACATCCACCCGTAGTACTCATCGACGGTGACGGGCCGGGTCGGATCGATGGGCGACTCGAACCAGCGCCTGATGCCGAGCGATCCGTCCGGGTCGATTTTCCACGACAGGTCGATCCAGAACTCGGTCTCCTCCCACACCTCCCCAGGATTGGCCTCGTAGGTGCGTTCGAAACTCTTGCCGTCGCGTTCGCCCGCCACCCGCAACACCGGCTGACGGAACCCGAGCCACTGGGCGGCATGCGTTTCGTACGAATGGGTGTCGTGACGCTCCGACCCCACGCCCATGGGGAGCACGTAGTCGGCGTACCACGCCGTCTCCGACCAGGTTGGAGTGAGCGCCACGTGCAAGCCCACGAGCGATTCGTCGGTGAGGACCTCGATCCAGCTGAAACCGTCGGGGTTGGTCCACACCGGGTTGTAGACCCGGGTGAAATAGACGTCGAGCTTGCCCCGACCCTCCTTGAGGAAATACGGGAGGAGGAAACTCATCTCGTGGTGGGCGAACGGATATTCGGCCGGCCACAACAACTCGTTCCACCGCGAATGGGGAGGCGGCATGTTCCAGTGCTCGGGTTTGAATTTGTCCCACGCCGAGGGTGACGTCCCACCTTTCGTCCCCACCGAGCCCGTGAGGACGTGCAAGAGCATCAGCGTCCGCGCCGCCTGCCATCCACCGAGGTTTCCCGATCCCGTGGACCGCCAGGTGTGTGACGAGAACCGGCTGCCCGCCTTGGCGATCTCGCGAGCGACGGCTTCGATCTTGGAAGCCTCGACTCCGGTCTCCTCTGCGGCCCACTCCAGCGTGTAGCCGGCGTAGGTCTCTTCGAGCAGCCCGATGAACGACTCATAGGTCCGCTCTCGCTCCGGGTGCCGCTCGTCCAAGGTCTGTTCCCAGTTCACCCACCGCTTCACGAACCCGTGGTCGATGGCGTCCCATTCGAGCAGCAGGCGGGCGATCGCCAGGAACATGCCTGCTTCTGTGCCCGGCCACGGTGACAGCCAATAGTCCGACATCGATGCCGTGTTCGAGAGGCGGGGATCGATGGCACACAGCTTCGCCCCCGATTGTTTGCCCTCCATGATCCGCTGGGCATGTGGGTTGAAGTAGTGGCCGGTCTCGAGGTGCGACGACAGGAGGAGTATGAAGGCGGCGTTGGCGAAGTCGGCCGACGGCCGGTCGAACCCCATCCACATCGCATAACCGGTCCGGGCGCCTGCGGAGCAGATGTTCGTGTGGCTGTTGTGCCCGTCCACGCCCCACGCCTTGAGAGTCCGGTCCATGAACCCGTCTTCGCCGGGGCGACCCACGTGATACATGATCTCGTCGTGGCGTCCGTCCCTGACAGCCGCGCCGATCCTGCCACCGATGTCGGAG
>JAOUGY010000103.1 GCA_029865445.1 Acidimicrobiia bacterium
CCCATCGGCGAAGTGATCGGGTATCCGGGGTACCGGACGTATGACGACGACTGGAACGGCGGACCGTTCTGGCAATACACCGGTTACCCCGGAGAGCGTTCCTCAGGGGAGCGTCCGGCGTTCCAGAACGATTGCGTCATCAGTTCGGCACAAACCCAGGCCTCGAATGGACTCGACGGGGTCGTGCTGGGGCACTTCAACGAGTTCACACCAGGTCAGTCGGGTGGGGCAGTTTGGGGTTGGTGGGGTGACGAGCCTTGGCCGCGAGTCGTCGGAGTGGGTAGCACCATCGGTAGCACGGCGGTCCAGACACCCACCGGAACGACCACCGGGGACAATGAATACGGGGGCGGTGTGCCATTGAGCACGCTCATCGGCTGGGCGCGTTCCAACTTCGCGTGAGCGTGCCGGAGACGGTGTGTCCTGACTCGGCGCCGGGTCACCCGTCGACTGCCGTCGAGGCCGGAACCTCGGCCGGCAGCGGCGTCTTGTAGGTCTCGCACACGCACTTGGGCACCGTGCATCTCCTCTCAGAGGTTCGATGTTCCGCCTGCGGATGACCGCATATCAGACAACGCCTTCGTGATCCGTCGATTCGCCGTTCAGGCTTGGAGGCCATGTGTTTCTCCCTCGAAGCTGCCGAAGGCTGGCGCCTGGACCAAGTCGATCTGCTGGCCCGAATCAACCATCTTCGAGCCCTAGATCTTCGAAGATCCGACTGCGTTCAGTTTCGTACATGCTGTCTGTGATCTGTCCCGCGGCGTGACGCTCGCTCAGTACGCGAAACTCGTCCATGAGGCGAGCTTCGGTGGCTGCATCGAGCGGCTCGTCGTCCATGGCAAGCGATTCACGCCTCGCCCGTTTCTCCTCTTGGCGTTGGTCGCGGCGGCGCTCACGCTCGCGCTTCGCCATTCCTTCACGCCCGCGCGCCAAGACGGCAGCCCTTCAAGTGACGTGGAAACGCTGGTGCGGAAGTCGCTCCGTGGCGGCCGGGCACTATCGCCGATTGGAACGAGGCTTGGCCTCATTCACGGTGAGCTTGCGACCGTTCCAATCGTGACCATCGAGCTTCTCGATTGCCTGAGTGGCCTGGTCGCGGTCGGAGAGCTCGACGAAGCCAAATCCGCGGGATCGGCCGGTGTCGCGGTCGGTGATCACCGACGCCGAGGCGATGTCGCCATAGTCGGCGAAGATCCGTCGCAGGTCGCTTTCCTGCGCGTCAAAGGGGAGGTTTCCCACATAGATGTTCATGAACAGTTCCTCTCGGTTCGAAGATGCGGCATGCATCGTCTGGAGCAGTTGATCCGGTACCGACTCTGCCGCAGTCCAGTCCGAGGAAGGAGAGAAGTGAGCCACCGCCGAAGCGTCTGGACCCTCATCATACCACCGAGCGGCAACTAGGTCGGGGACGCGAGCGGCAATCGGTCGTCGCAGACGTCGCGGGACGCTTCGCCACCTTGCCTTCGGGTTGGCCGGAGGCGACTTTCGGATGCCCCTGGACCCCTTCCGGCCAGTGCGAATCGTTGCGTTCGTCGTCGCCGGCCGGGGGCACGAGACGGCTGTCAGATGCAGGCCCGGTGCTGTGGATCGGATTTGGGGTCCGCGCCAGCAGACTCGTCACACGGTGATGGACCGCCAGGTGGCGTCGACGAGCCTTTCGAGCTCGCTCTCGGAGATGGCGATGCCCGATGCGGCCATGTGAATCGCCAGCCCCAGCGACATCGCCCAGATCACTTCGGGCGGGAGCTCGATGAGTTTCGTTTCGAGCAGGGGGATCAGCACGGCGATCAGCCGGTCCTCGCTCTCGGCCAGTCGTTGATGGGCCGCGTCCCGGTATGGCGATCCTTCCATCTGTGTGAGGAATCGCGCCCGTTCGGGCTCACGGGCCATGTGGTCAAACGTGACCTTGAAGACGTGTCGGTATTGATCGAACACGGGCGCCGTGGAATCGTGGGTGGCCAGCACGGCATCAGCGAGTTCGGATTTGACCTCGAGATAGGTGGCGATGACCAGCTCGTCCTTGGAGGCGTAGTGCACATACGCGGTCCCGGTGGCCACGCCGGCAGCCTCCGCAACGGCGTGCATCGACGCGCCGTGGAATCCCCGCTCGGCAACGAGGTCGCGCATTGCCCGGCGGATCGCGGCGGGTCGATCGATGGCGATCATCACGTCACATCGTCGTCGCCGAACATCCGCACGCCTGTCATTTCCTCCGACACCCTCCATAGGATTGCGATGTCCCGATCGAATTCGGTGCGGATTACCGCCAGCTTGACCGGACGGCCGTGTAAACCAAAACGGGGACCATACAACTCACCCCCACGCGCCGCGGGGTCGGTTGCGGCCCGAAGCTGGGGCAGAGCTCCCCGGGCGGCGCTCATTCCTATCTTGGCGGCCAGCCAGACGAAGAATGGACCGGCGGGGCCCCCTCCGCCCTGCGACACAGTGTGCCTCTGCAGGTCCGTGTTGGAGAGCCCGGGGTGGGCGACGAGACTCTGCGCCGAAAATCCACGCCGCCCGAACTCTGCGTCGAGTCCCATCCCGAAGTGGAAGTTGGCGAGTTTCGACCTGCCGTAGGCGGGCCATGCGCTGTAGCCCTGCTCGAGGTTGACGTCGTTGGGGTCGACCGCACGCCCTTGATGACGAGCCGTGGATGTGACTGTGACGACCCTGGCGCGGTCCGCGGCGACCAGCGACGGCATGAGTGTGGCGGTGAAGGTCCAGTGGCCCAAGTGGTTGATACCGAGCTGGGTTTCGAATCCGTCGACCGTCCGGCCTTCGGGCAGGGCCATCACTCCGGCGTTGTTGATGAGGACGTCGATCTTGGGGTGTCGGTGCGCGATCGACGATGCCGCTGCTTTCGTCGATTCCTGTGAACCGAGATCGGTCGCCACCAGTTCGAGCGAGGCCTCGGGATGGGTGCGAAGGATCTCTCGACGGGCCGTTTCGGCTTTGTCGAGGTCACGGACGGCCATCACGACGTGGGACTTGGCACCCGCCAGGGCTTTGGCGGTTTCGAGCCCCAGACCCCCATTGGCGCCCGTCACGACACTGATCCGACCCGTGAGGTTGCCGATGTTCCACGACACGATGAGCTCCTGACTGAATGTTCGTTCATAATGAATGATCGTTCAGTCGGCGTCAAGTCGGCTGTACCCAGCTGCCCCTGAGGCGACCCGCCGTCGGCTCGGTCCGATGTCAGACTGTCGATGTATGAGCGATGGCATGGAACCCGGCCACCTCAACAGCGGCCTCGGTCGTGGCCTGTTCGTCGTGGGCGGTCTCGTGTTCACCGTACTGGGCATTGCCGGTTTTCTGATCCCGGGACTCCCTGGCACGCCGCTGTTGCTCGTGGCCGCCTGGCTCTTCTCCAGGTCGAATCACCGGCTCTACCACTGGCTGCTGTCCAACCGGTGGTTTGGGTCGTTGCTCGCCGACTATCGGGCCGGTTTGGGGATTCGGCGCCGGATCAAGATCGCGGCGGTAGCGGTGGTGGTCGCCGTCTTGGGGCTCTCGGTTCGATTCGGCCTCGAGAGCCCGTGGACGCGCGCCTTCGTCGTCGGTCTCGGCCTGGTGGGCATCGCCTTCATCATCACCCGCCCCACCCGCGCGATCTGTCAGCCGGCGGGGGCGAGGTCGATGGCCAGTGCCACGAACTGGGTGAATTGGACCGGGCTGAAGTTGTTGTCGCTCACGATGATGAGCAACCGTCGCCCGTCGGCGAGCGGAGGACCAAAGGTCATGCCCTCGATGTTGTCGATGGGAATACCCAAGTCGTCGAACGCGAACACCTGTCGTTGTGTCACCGGTGTGAAGGCCACGGGAGCGCCCGCCTCGTACAAGGCATCGACGGCGAGGACATCTGATGCCTCGACGGTGGACACCTCGTTGATCACGACCGAGTTGCCGGTGCCGCCGCCGAGGGTGCCGCCGACCGAGAACGATCGTTCCATCACCAGCATGGTGCCGGCATCGTCGATAGGCAGCACCTCGACGATGCCGTTGACCCCGAAGATGCCTGACGGTTCGGCCCACGGTCCGACCTCGTACACGTACTCGTGCAGCGGTGTGCGTTGACGTAGGTCATAGGTGAGGATTCGGGCGAAGCTCCCGTTCGCAAACGTAGAGGGCGGTCCGTCCTGGACGAGCGCACCCTCTCCCGCTGTCACGAGCGTGCGGCCGTCCGGTGTCGGGTTGAGGCTCTCGAAAGCGAGATTGAATCGCACCCCACGGTCGACTCCGTTCGGGATGAAGTGTTCGGGAATGGGGAGTGCTGCCGTCACGTGCCCGTTCCGGTTGTAGCGCTTGATGAACGGGTCGATGATCGGATTCGCCAGGGTGTTGCCTTCCGACGACATGAAGAAGAAGCCTTCCCGCCCCAGCGTGAACCCCTCGGGGTCGAGACCGCCCGGGGCGAACGGGACGCCGCCGTCATCGTCCAGGCTGGTCACATCGACGAATGTCACATCCCCGGAGTCGAGCGATCCGTCCGATGCGTCGACGGCGACCGTGTAGTACCGGACGGGATCACCGGTGGGACGGTTGCCCTGGTCGTCCGAGAGCGTGTGGTACACACCGCGGCCGGCGTCGTAGGTGATGCTCGAAAGGCCGCCGATCTCGGTTCCTCCGAACATCGCTCCTGTGGGTATCACGGCTTGTCCGAGGAATTCGACATCGACGACCGTCTGGGGTGGTGTGACAGGCGCTGCCGCCACCGGTCCAGTCGTCGTCAGCGCCAACGCCGTCACGGCGAGTCCGACGCTCGCTCGAAACACTCTCCGCACTCTTTCCTCCTCTTTGATCCGACACTACGCGTCCAAACCCGTCGAATGTCGGGGTGGCGGTGTCCAGTGTCACAGAACACGGTCGAGGGCCGAGCGCCGACCGAATCGTTGCCGGTACTCGGTCGGCGTGATGCCCACGGTGCGCTTGAACGCACGGCGGAAAGCCGTCGGATCCGTGAACCCCACGCGGATTCGTATGTCGGCGATCTGATCGGAGGTCTGCTCCAGGAGACGCTTGGCCGACTCGATCCTCACCTCGTCGATGTATGCCTTCGGGGTCAATCCAACGGCGTCGCCGAACCGTCGACCGAGGGTCCTCGTGCTGACGCCGACCGAGTGAGCAAGGCTCGCGACCGTGAGCCCGGCGTACCGGTCGTGGACCAGCGATTGAGCCTCGTGAACCATCCGATCACTGTGTTGCCGGTGAAGCCCCGTGACGGCAAACGGCAGCTGCGATTCCCGCGCGGAGTCGAGAAGCAGCATGTGACTGGTGGCTGCGGCCCGTTCGCTCGAACCGAAGCGAGACACGAGGTAGTGAACGAGGTTCAGCGCCGTGGTTGCTCCACCTGATGTGATCACGTCGCCCTCGTCGATGATGATCGGCTCGATGTCGAGCGTGACGGCGGGGTAGCTCGCCCGAAACAGTGGCGCCGCCACCCAGTGCGTGGTGGCGCGTCTGCCGTCCAGCAATCCGGCTTCTGCGAGGAGGAAGGCGCCAGTGCAAGAACTGGCGACGATCGAACCGGCGTCATGCCATCTGCGCAGCCACGGAACCCAGTGCTCGTTCGCTTCGAGCGACGGTGGAATGACATCGCCGAGGCCGGGGACAATCACGAGGTCGGGCGGCGGATCGACGCCGGCGACGGCGTGTGGTCGGGCCGACACCTCGGACGAGAATCGGATCGGGCCATCCCCTGTACCGACGATCGCAGGGGAGAAGACGTCCGGAGCCGATGGCTCGTGGAGGAACCGCCAGGCGGTGTCCGACTTCACGAGAGGATCGAACACTGACATGGTGTTGAGAGCGGCTGCCCCTTCTATACCCGTGACGAATACTCGCATGTCGGATTTCGCCCTTCAATTGTCGGATGCGACAAGGTCACCCTACAACGCCGGTTCGTACTGTGACCTGCGGAGCGAACGGAAGGCAGAGACCATGAGTACCGATGCAGCCGCCCAGTTGGCGATGACCCTCAATTTCGTCACGCTGATAGTGCTCGCGACGTGGCTGTACGTGCCGTGGGCGCGCCGCCGAAGCCTGGTGGCGGCCTTGACTCCGCTCGTCGCCGTTCACACGGGCCGGACCGTGGCGCTCCAACTGTTCTCTTCCCAGGCCGCCGGTTACCCCATCAGCGACGCCCTCCGTGATGAGATCGTCTGGGGAGACCAACTCGGCTTCGTCATCGCGTTGTTGACCCTGGTCGCTCTTTGGCGGGCGCCGAAGCTCGCTCGGCCTCTCACGTGGCTGTTGGTTGTGGCGACCGTCGTCGACCTGGCCAATGCGTTGATCGGCGGACTCGCCGAAGAGATCCTCGGGGCGGCGACCGACGTGTCCTGGCTCATACTGACGTTCTACGTGCCTCTTCTCTGGGTGACCACCGGTCTCATGGCGTGGGTGTTGTTGACCAATCGGGTTTCGCCGGCCGAATCGACACCGCCGGACAAGGTGCTGTGGGCAGACCGCTTCGGAGAAGTCCTGGATCGACCCGGAATCGACGCCGTGGAGATTCGGTGGTTCGGCGCCACCGCCGACCTCGATCGAGCCGGTTTCAACGATTGGCTGGATCGATTCGCTTCGTCCGTGGAAGGCGCAGGACGGAGCAGGATCGTCACCGATGCCACGAGCTTTGCCATGTCACCCGAACAGATGGATGGGGCGTGGCGCGATGCCCACATCATTCCTCGCTACAACAGAGCCGGGATCCAGAAGTTCGCCTTCATCATGCCGGCTGGCATGCCCGCCATCGGGACGGCGCCGGCGATCGAAGGTCCAGCGACGTTCCCGACCGCCTACTTCGGGGATCGCGCCGAAGCGATCCGTTGGCTCTCCGGGGAGTAGCAAGGATCACCGAGATCAGGTGTGGAGTTCGACGACGTCGCCGTCCGCAACCAGATGGTCTCGGCCCACCTGCTGGCCGTCGTAGCCGCTCGGCCCCCAGACCCTGGCGAACTTGAACGCACGTACGAAATCCTTGTGCACCAACTCGGCGACATCGATCACCGTTGCGCCCCGGTCGACTGTGAACGGCCGGGTCATGTCCGGCTCCCGGCCCGGTTCCTTGGTGTAGACCCGGACGATCTCGAGATTGCGGAAGAGCCACCTACCGAGCTCGTCTAGCCCGTCGCCCGTGTGCGCCGAAACGGCCATCGCCGGATAGTGGTATCCCTCGAGATCCAGGAAGACCTCGAGCTCCGTTTCGATCGCCGGAATCAGATCCGATTTGGTTGCGACCACTGCACACGGAAGCACTCTGGCGAACGGATCCTCGGGATCCGAGAGATGGGCCCGGTCCGTCCAGCGGGGAGTGAGGTGGACACGGCGCTCGGCGAGGATCTCGTGGGCCACCGCCACCGCCTCCACGCAACCCGGCACGGACAGATCGACCGTGAGCAGGACGGCATCGGCCGGCTGGAGTGTGTTGCCGATCCACGGAATCGGATGGGACAGAGCGATCGACGGAAGATCGACGAGTTGAATCATCACGTCCTCGATGCGCCACATCCCCGGTTGGGGATGCTGGGTGGCGAACGGATAGGCCTCGGACGCCGAGTGCGAGCCGGTCAGCCGGGCGTGTAACGCCGACTTGCCCGTGTTGGGTGGGCCCACCAATGCGATCTGGGCCGCACCCTCGGGACGGATCGTGGTGGGTGGCCCCGTGCGGGCGCCACCTCTTCTGGGCCCGGCCAATTCTTCTGTGAGTTCTTTGATCTTCGACTTGATGTCCGCCTGCAGGTGATCGGTCCCCTTGTGTTTGGGGATCTCCTTCAGCATCTCCCGGAGCGCTTCCAGCCGGTGCTCGGGATCGCGGGCAGCCCGATACCGAGATTCGGCGGCCTTGTAGGAGGGGGTGAGGTTTGCCGGCACTATCCCCCAATGATGCACCAACCGCCGCCCGGAGGGCACGGTCCAACGTCCCCGGCCCGCTCAACCCGGTGTCGGTTGGGTGGATTTCCACGTTCTCAACCGTGGGTCGGCGGAGGTGGGGTGGGGGAGGGGCGTACACTGCAAACGATCGCATTCTGAGGAGGAGACGATGGGCGACGTGGTGGTCATCGGTGGGAGTTCGGGAATCGGCGAGGAGATCGCTCGGCACTACGCCGATCGAGGTCGACGTGTGTATGTCTCCAGCCGGGACGCCACCCGCGCCGCCGAAGCCGCCGCCAGGATCGGCGGCGATACGCACGGACTGGCGGTGGATCTCTCCGTACCCGAAGGGATCGCTGCCGGGCTGGCGCCGATCGAGGGTCCCGTGGACCATCTCGTGGTGACCGCCGTCCTTCGCGACACCAACACGGTGAAGGACTTCGCCATCGAGGGAGCTCGCGCCCTGGCCGTTCTCAAGGTCGTCGGATATCCGGAGACCGTCCATCAGCTGCTCTCCAGGATGACCGACGAGTCCTCTGTCGTGCTCTTCGGCGGGCTGGCCAAAGAGCGCCCCTACCCGGGTTCTACAACGGTCACCTCCGTCAACGGCGGCGTCGAGAAGATGATCAACACGATGGCACTGGAGATCGCGCCCATCAGGGTGAACGCGATCCATCCCGGGATCGTGCTCGACTCGTGGTATTGGGACAACAACGACGCCGTCCGCGACGCCGTCCTCGCCCGGACGCCGACGAAGCGACCGCTCCTCACCGCCCACGTGGTCGATGCGGTGCGGTTCCTCCTCGAGAACCCGTCCATGAACGGGGTCAACCTCAACATCGACGGGGGCTGGCTGCTGCCATGAACGTCGCAATCGTGGGAATGGGGCGCATGGGATCGGCGATGGCGCGTCGCCTCCACGAACAGGGATTCGAATTGGCGGTGTACAACCGCACCCGCGCCAAGGCAGAGTCCACGGCCGAGCACACGGGATCCCGTGTCGCCGAGTCGGCCGCCGACGCCGTGAGCCGGGCCGATGTCGTGATCTCGATTCTGGCCGACGACCAGGCGCTGCGTGAGGCCTACCTCGGAGAGGCCGGCATAGCATCGGGGCTTCGGGAGGGAACGGTGGTTCTCGAGATGAGCACGATCGACCCGAGAACCCTCGACGACCTCCGACCTGCGGTGACGGCGGCCGGCGCCGTGTTGCTCGACGCCCCGGTGTCCGGATCCGTGGGGATGGTGGAGGCCGGAACACTCATGGTGATGATCGGCGGAGATGAACAAGCCCTCGACAAGGCCCGTCCTGTGCTCGACAAGCTCGCCACCAAGGTCTATCACCTCGGGGCATCGGGGGCCGGATCGACCATGAAACTCGCTGTCAACGGGTTGGTTCATGCGATCAACCAGGCGCTTTCGGAGGCGCTCGTGCTGGCTGAGCGGTCCGGTGTGCCCCCCGAACTCGCCTACGAGGTTTTCGCCAACAGCGCGGCGGCGTCACCGTTCGTCGCCTACAAACGGGCCGCCTTCCTCGACCCCGATGCGGCGCCCGTGGCATTCTCTCTGGACCTCGTCGCGAAGGACCTCGACCTCATCCTCGGCCTGGCCGAGCGTTCCGGCGCAAGGATGCCTCAGGGGGAGGCGAACCTTGCCTGGGCCACACGGGCCGTCGCCATGGGGCTCGGATCCTCCGACATGAGCGCGCTGGCCGTCGCCCTCCGATCATCGGAGTGACCCAGTCGGTATGCTCGCCAGTGCAAACGTTTGAAACCGGGCGGAGGTCGAGATGAATCCCAGGCATGTGGTGAGACGGGCACACGAGGTCTCACCCGAGGTTCCGACCGGGTTCACCGCCCACTCCGCAGGCTATGGGAGATGGGCGGCGGTCGACCACGCGACCCCCGGCGCAGTCCATACCGGGTTCGGTGTCAATCACCTCGAGCCCGGTGGCACGGTCGATCGCCATGTGCACTCCTTCGAGGAGAGTTTCTACGTCATGTCAGGGGAGGTGGTTGTCGACACCGTCGAGGGGTCGGTGGTCCTCCGACCAGGTGACTATGGCGTGGTCCCGATTGGCAGCCCCCACGGATTCCGGAATGTCGGCGACGGCGGAGCCGTATGGGCGGACATGCTCGCCCCCCAGCCTCGACCCGGATTCGAAGGCGACACATTCTTCGTGCCGGGTCTCGTCCCCAGCAGCGAACTCGTGGCCGTGGATCCGCGCGATCCCAGAACCCGGTCCTTCGGCAACATCACACCGGCGAACATGGATCCGGGAAGACAGACCCAGGACATGCTCGCCGTTTCGGCGAGCATGCGCACGGCGCTTCTCGTCTACAGCGGCATCACCGTCAAGATGATGGTGGACTCCGACCTGGGCGCCCACCTTCTGACCATGTTCATGGTCCAATACGAGGAGCGGGGCGTCGCCGGGGCTCACGACCATCCGCTGGAGGAGACGTACATGATCGAGGAAGGGAAGACGATCGGCCGTTTCGACGGCGTGGAGTACGTCCTCGAGCCCGGCGACATCGCGTTCGCAGGCGTCGGATGCGTCCATGAGTTCTCGAATCCGGGGCCGGGCATCGTCCGCTGGCTGGAGACGCAAGCCCCACAGCCACCTGCGCGGCATTCGTACCGCTTCGCCCGCGACTGGAGCTACCTCCGGGAGACGCTGGATGACGCGTGAGGGGCCGTGATCGCTTCTAGATCTTGGGGAGCCGGAAGCCCGACTTGTCGATCACGTAGGTTCGGGACTCGTCGACCATCCGTTTGACCGCTTCCCAGTCGACATGGAGCAGGCTGTGGCCCTGCTTCATCAACCGGCCGTTGATCATCACGGTGTCGACGTTGCCCGTATCCATACCGGTGACGATCGCGGCGTAGGGATCGCTGAGCGGGGTCACGTTCAGCCGGTCGGTTCTCAGCAAGACCACGTCGGCCTTCTTGCCGGGCGTCAGGCTGCCCACCTTGGCGTCGAGCCCGTTGGCCTTGGCGCCCTCGATCGTGGCCCACCTCAGGACGTCACGAGTCGACGCTCCGGGTTTGCCCTCGGCCGTGGCGAGGGCGCGCTGTGTCGCCAGGGCCGACCTCATCTGGGTGAACATGTCGGCAGGCACGTTGGTCTCCACGTCCACGCTCAGGGTCGGTGCCAGCCCCCGATCGAGGAATTTCTGAACAGGCGGCATGCCGTGCCCCATCATCATCTCCACCGGGAATGCCAGTGTGACGGTGCCGCCCGTGTCCACGATCATCTGGATCTCTGTGTCGTTGAGGCTGGTGCAGTGGATGTAGGTGGTGTCCGGGCCCAGAAGTCCGGCCTCGCCGAATCTCTGAACCTTGCCTTCGAGTCCGTAGGTACCAACGCCGACGTGCACGGTGATCCGGGCGTCGGCTTCCCGGGCCAGTTTCCAGTGGTCGCGTGCAACCTCGAAGTCGGTGAATTCCGGTCCCGGGGCGGCGAGTGCCAGCGTCAGCAGCTGGTCCTTGGATGTGAAGTGTTCATTCGCCGCCCGCACGAACCAGCTGGGCTGGCGTTCCTCCCATTTGCCCCACCACGGGAATCCGTAGCCGAAGACGGCAC
>JAOUGY010000104.1 GCA_029865445.1 Acidimicrobiia bacterium
ACCGCCTCATCCTTGGCGCCGGCATCGAGGAGGGCGAGCAGCGAGTCGCGGTGATCGATGGCGAGCACCCGGATCATCCGATCCTCATCGCGGATGGACTCGAGCCGGTCGTTCATCGTCCTACGACCGGGAGCTCCCATGCCCCTTCGTCCCACCGACCGTCGATCCAGCGGTACTCGGGCTGGAAGAACGGAAGCGTCTTGCGTGCGTCGTCGAGCAGTTCCCCCGCCAGGTAGTTGAGGAACCACATGTTGTGACCAGGGGAGGCGACCGACGAGTGGAAACCCTTGGTCACGAGCACGAGGTCGCCGTCGCCGACCGCGAACGTCTCGTCGAACGGCTCATCGAGCCTGTAGTTGCGGTGCACGGCCCATCCGTCCCCGGGATCGAGCCGGAAGTAGTAGGTCTCCTCGAGGTACGGCGAACCCTCGTATCCGTCGTGGCAATGCGGTGGCCAGCCCGACCAGCCGCCGCGGGGTACGTGCACCTCGTAGAGAATCAATCGTTCCGCTTCGATTGGATGGGCGAGGACATGGCTGACCTGCCGCGTGGCGGCACCCCCACCCCGGATCTCCGAGCGCATCTCGGGAGGTGCGATGAACCGAGTCTCGTACCGGCCTTCCGCCGGAGCGCCGCCGATGGCGAACGTGGCGGTTGACGTTGCGGACAGGGCGATGGGTGTGCCCGGGGTTGCGTACAACACCGTCGGTTGCGCGGTGAAGACCGAGTCTCGCTCCAACGAACCCGTCAGGGTCCCCGCTTCCACCGACAGGCTCCCCGAGAGGGGAACCACCGCCACCTCCCGTCCGTCACCGGCGTGTTCGAAAGTCTCCCCCTCGGCGAGGGTGACGACGGCGAACGAGAGGTATCGCCATCCCGCCGATTCGGGGGTGACATCGTGAACGCGCGATCCCGGGCTCGCCCGGAGGTGATGGTCAGAGGCCACCGTGCGCCTCCACGAACTCCGTGACCTCGGCGGTGGTCGGGAACGCCGACGAACACCCGTGTCGCGTCACCACGATGGCGCCGCAGGCATTGGCGAATCGAGCGGCTCGATCGAGCGGCCAGCCTTGCAGTATGCCGTGGATGAGGCCCGATGCGAACGAGTCGCCCGCGCCGACCGTGTTCAGGATCTCAACCGGGAATCCCGACACGTCCCGGCGCCCTTCCTCGTCGATGATGGTCACGCCCCTCTCGCCGCGTTTGAGCACGATCACGATGCCGGGATGCTCCGTCCTGAGCCGCGCAAGGAGTTCTTCCACCTCTTCGTGATCGGCCTCGTCGAGGGTTTCTCCTTGGAGGGCTCGGCTCGATCGAGCGAGGGCGGCATGGAACTCCTCTTCGGTGCCGAGGGCGACATCCACGTTGGTCAGGAGAGCCCGTGTCGCAACCCCATAGCCCTCGCGTTCGACCCACTGGTCAGGTCGCAAGTCGAGGTCGAGCAGCACGGTTGCCCCCGCGGCCCGTGCCCGCTCTCCGGCGTAGAGCGTCGCCTCCTTGCAGGTGCCCCTCGACAGCGCGGTGCCCGAGAGTCCAACGATTCTCGTCTCGTCCAGGGGCAGCCGGTCGATGTCGGACATCCGGAGGTGGATGTCGGCCGGGTTGGCGCGATAGAAGGTGAGCGGGAATCGATCGGGCGGAATGACTCCGAGGATGGCGAGGGGCGTATGGGTGCCTTCGATGGTCCTGACGTGTGACGTCGCCACACCCGCACGCTCGAGATTGGCCAGGACGAACTTCCCGATCTCATCGGGCCCGACCGCGGTGAGCACAGCGGACCGGGCACCGAGCCGGGCCGTACCGATGGCGATGTTGGAGGGACTCCCTCCCACCATCGCATCGAAGCCGGATATGTCCGTGAACTCTGCACCCACCTGTTGGGCGTAGAGGTCCATGGAGACCCGTCCGATGGTGACGACGTCGAACATCAGATGCCGGCTCGCTGGTGCTTCTTCTCGGCCTCGAGTTGCGCTCTCGCCACTCTCACCTGTTCCCGGTCGCTCACCTCGGGAATACCCACCTCCCACCAGGCTCCACCTTCGGTCCACGAGTACTCATCGACTTCGATCACGATCACGTAGCTTCGATCGGCGGCCTTGGCACGGCCGAACGCCGCCTTCAGATCCTCGATGCTCGTCACCTTCTCGGCGATGGCACCCATCGACTCTGCGTGTTTGGCGAAGTCGACACGGAGGAGTTGTTCGTGGCGGGCCGTTCGCAGCAGGTTGTTGAACTCCGCGCCCCCTGTGTTGACCTGGAGTCGGTTGATCACGGCGAAGCCCCCGTTGTCGCACACGATGAAGATGACCTTGTGGCCAGTGAACACGGTCGAGTAGATGTCGGAGTTCATCATGAGGTAGGAGCCGTCGCCCACCCACGCCACGACGTCTCGATCCGGGTGCGCCATCTTCGCCCCCCACGCCCCGGCGATCTCGTAGCCCATACACGAATACCCGTACTCGCAATCGAAGGAGTGAACCGATTTGGAGTGCCACCCGGTGTTCAGTTCGCCGGGAAGCCCTCCGGCGGCAGCGACCTGATAGTCGAGAGGGTCAGACAGATCGTTGACGGCGCGGACCACCTGGGCGTAGGTGGGGACTTCGGTGTCTGGGGTCGACAGAGCATCCAGGTAGCGATACCAGTCGGCTCGGGCCTCGGCGGCGCGGTCGAGCCACGACGCGGGCGCCCTGTACGAGCCGAGAGCTGCGCCGAGGCGGGCCAGCGACACCTGGGCGTCTCCCACCACCGAGATCGCCCGGTGTTTGGTGGCGTCGAAGCGGGCGACGTTGAGTGAGATGAGGCGATAGTCGGGGTCCCGGAACACCGACCACGATCCGGTGGTGAAGTCCTGGAGGCGCGTTCCGACGGCCACCACGACGTCGGCGTCGTTGGCCAGTGCATTGGCGGACGTGCTTCCTGTCACCCCGATCGGGCCTGCATAGAGAGGGTCGTCCCAGAGCAGCGTGGCCCGGCCGGCCACGGTCTCGACCACAGGGATACCGCGGGTTTCGGCGAACGCCCGGAGCGCGTCAACTGCGCCGGAGTAGTGCACACCGCCTCCGGCGATGAGAAGGGGACGCTCCGCCGCCGCCAGCGCCTGGGCGGCGGCCTCCACCTCTCGCTGATCGGGCCCGGGGCGCCGGATGTGATGGGTGCGGTCGGCGAAGAACGCCGCCGGGTAGTCGTAGGCCTCGGCGGCGACGTCTTGGGGAAGCCCGATGTAGGCGGGTCCGCAGTCGGCCGGATCCAGCATGACCGCCAGCGCCTGGGGGAGAGACTGAAGGATCTGTTCGGGCCGGGTGATCCGGTCCCAATACCGGGTGACCGGTTTGAAGGTGTCGGAGACCGTGATGGTGGGATCGTCGAAGTTCTCGACCTGCTGGAGAACCGGGTCCACCAATCGGTGCGCGAACGTGTCGCCGGAGATCAGGAGAACGGGGAGTCGGTTGGCGTGGGCGACCGCCGCGGCGGTGACCATGTTCGTACTGCCCGGTCCCACCGAGGAGGTCGCCACCATGATGCGGCGTCGGTTGCTTGCCTTGGCGTAGGCGACGGCGGCGAGCGCCATGGACTGCTCGTTGTGTCCCCGCCACGTGGGAAGTCGGTCCTGCACCGGTTCGAGGGCCTCGGCGAGGGCGACGACGTTGCCGTGCCCGAAGATGCCAAAGACGCCGGCGAACACCGGCATCGACTCTCCGTCGATCTCGATGTGCTGCGCGAGCATCCACCGGACGATCGCCTGTGCGGTGGTGAGTCTCACGGTTTCCATTGCAGTCCTTTCACGCTATTGGCGACACGTCTTCCCAGGATTCGGATTCGAATGAACGGATCATGGCGTCGAGCACTTCTGCCACCCGCACCGCGTGCTCGAACCCGGGTTCGAATTGGCGGCCTGCGGCAACCGACTTGCAGAACTCGAGTGCCTCGATCACTTTCAGGTCCTCGTACCCGATGGAGTTGCCGCCGCCCGGAACGAAGTGGCCGTGATGGGGGAGCCTGTCGCCTGCCAGCACCCGCTGGTAGCCGTCGACGGGCGACTCCTCGGGCAGATACAGGTCGAGTTGGTTGAGCGTTTCGTGGTCCCAGGATGCGGCGCCCTTCGTGGCGTGGAGGTCGAACGCCATTGCGCTCTGCGGACCGAAGATGCTCCGGTCGACCTCGAGCGTGCCCCGGGCGCCGGTGGTGAACTCCACCAGCGCGGCCACGTAGTCCTCATTGGTGACGTCCCCCATCGGGTCGTCGGAAGCGCCCCGGTCGTAGTGCGTTCCCTCGCCTGGCCGGGGAAGGGGCCGTTGCTTGATGAAGGTCTCCTTGGTGGCGACGAGTCGCTTGATCGGCCCCGCGAGATGAAGGGCCATGTCGACGGCGTGGCACATGATGTCCACGAGGGCCCCGTACCCCGCCTCCTCCTGCAGGAAGCGCCAGCTCAACACCCCGAGCCGGTCACGCCCGTACATCGAGAAGAACCGCCCCCGGTACTGCGTGACGTCTCCCAGCCGTCCTTCGTCGAGCAGCCCGCGCACGAACTGGACCAGTGGGGCCCATCGGTAGTTGTAGCCACATCCCGTGGTGGCATCGGACAGTCGGGCTGCAGCAGCGATGGCCGCAGTGTCGGATGGCGTCAAACCGACTGGTTTCTCGCAAAACACGTGTTTGCCTGCCTGCAGGGCGGCAATGGCCAGTTCCCGGTGCAGTGCGTTGGGTGCGGTGATATCGATGATGTCGAGGTCGTCTCGGGACACCAGGTCCATCCAGTCGGCGTGGCCGGCTTCGAACCCGAAGTTGTCGATACCGAGTTGGCGACGTTCGGTCACCGGGTCACAGATGGCGACGAGTCGCGGCCGGATGCCCGCCTCAGGAAAGAGCGTCGGGATGGCTCGATACGACCGCGAGTGGGCCTGACCCATCCACCCGAATCCTATGACTCCGACTCGCAGTTCCTGCGACATGGGTGCCCTTCTCGCCTGTTGCTTCGCCTACTATACGAGAATGACTTGGAACGTTCCAACGCGCCGGTCGAGCTCATGTTCGGAGTCGCGCCGGAGGCGGGAATCCGACCTGCGGAGGTTTCGATGGCTCCGCCCCTGAAAGTCGCGATCGTCGGGACGAGTTGGTGGGTCGACTCGATGTACCTGCCTGCCCTGTCCGGGATGGATTCGGTCGAGCTGGTGGCGGTAGCGGGTCGGCGGATGGAGAAGGCCGATGAGCTCGCCCGGGCCTGGAGCGTCGCCGCAGCCTTCGACGACTGGCAGCGGATGCTCGACGAAACCGAGCCGGACGCGCTCGTCGTGGCGGCCCCCAATTCGATGCACTATCCCGTGACGCTCGAAGCTCTTCGGCGCGGGATGCACGTCCTCTGTGAGAAACCAATCGCGACCACGGTCTCAGAAGCCGATCATCTCGTCGCCACCGCCAAAGCAGCAAGCGTTGTGACCATGGTGCCTTTCACCTATTCCTACATGCCGGGCTTCCGGTTCCTCGAGCAGCTGACCACATCGGGCTACGTGGGGGCCATCCACCACGTGGGCCTCCGCTACCACGCCGGATATGGCATCGCCGACCCCTACCTCTGGAAACTCGATGCGCGGCACAACCCCAGCGGAGCCCTCGGCGACATCGGCTCACACTTCCTCTACCTCGGTCTCCGTCTCGGGGGAGACGTGGTATCGGTCACGGCCCGGCTCGGCACCGTGTCACGACGCGCTCAACTCGATCCGCGAGGGGAGGAATATCCGCTGGCACCCGACACGGCGTCGGTGATTCTCGAATTCGAGTCGGGTGCCATGGGCACTCTCACGGCATCCGCCGTGGCCTATGAAGGAACGTCGATGAACCAGCGACACGTGATCGAGGTGCACGGGGACGCCGGGACCCTCCGGTACGAGTGCGACTGGGATTTCACACAGTCGGTCAGCGGCGCCCGCGTCGGCGACGGCCCGGTACGTCCGATCGCCATTCCGGACGAGATCTGGGGGTCGGTTCGAAGGGATACGGTGCACAACACCTACCGAGACGTGTTCCGGACCACCGACGCCATGGCCAGGGGCTGGGTCTCGGCCATTCTCGCCGGTCGTCATATCCGGCCGGACCTCGCCGACGGGGCGCAGGTCCAGCGCCTCATAGAACTCTGTCTCGAATCGTCGGTTTCGGGGGAACGGAAGGCGGTGAAGAGTCGTGGTGTCTGAGAGGTTCGCAGTGAACCTCGAGATGTGGTGGACCCATCTCGATCCTCTCGACCGGGTGAGGGCCGCAGCCGAGGCCGGGTTCAGCCTGGCCGAGATCTGGTTCTGGCGTCGCTGGGATGTGAATCGGCTGGCCCGGGTCTGTGAGGCCGAGGGAGTGTCGCTCACCCAACTCGGCGGTTGGGATTTCGAGCCTCGGCTCATCGACGACCTTCCTGCCTTCCGTGCCGGAATCGCTGAGGCGCTTCGGGTAGCCACCGATCTCGGTGTGAGCCGTATCAACCTCAATGGACCGTACCTCCGTTCCGGGGAGCGGGCGTCGGCGGTCCGTGTACGGGTCGCAGAAGCCATCGCGTCGGTTGCCGAGCTCGTGGCGGGGTCGGGAGCGACGCTCATGGTCGAACCGATGAATCAAAGGATCGATCATCCCGGGTACTCGATGCCCAGGTCGGAGCACGTGATAGAGGTGTGCAGGAGAGTCGGGCGCGATGTGGTGGGGGTCAACTGGGACTTCTATCACCTCCAGATCTCGGAAGGTGATCTCACGGGCCATGTTCGAGAGGCGATCGATTGGGTCGAATACGTCCAGATTGCGGACAACCCCGGCCGTCACGAACCCGGCACCGGCGAGATCGATTATGGGTTCTTGCTCGGTGTGGTGGCCGATCTCGGGTACGGGGGTCCCATCGGCCTCGAGTGTTCCCCGGCCGAGTCCGAACGGGTGGCGTTGGATCGGATCGAATCGCTCGGCGCAAGGCGTCGTCATTTGGGTCTCTAGGGCCTGAGGAACCGACCACAATCACTTGACAGCCCGTATCTGCCACCGTAACTTCGCAGTTGTTGGAACGTTCCATGTTTCCTCCCTTGGAACGTTCCATTCCTGGTCATCTGGCCGGGAACGGTCCAGACGGGCAGCTACACGACCTGGGTGGAGATGGCGTGAATATCGGACTGTTGGGCGCAGGGCGCATCGGCGCACTCCATGCACAGACTCTGGTGCGGCATCCTGCCATCAGCCGGCTTCTGGTCTTCGACCCCATCGTGGCTCGGTCGACGGAGCTGGCGGCCACGGTCGACGCCGAGGTCGCCGGCTCTGTCGAAGAGCTCCTCGCCGCCGTCGATGCCGTGTTCATCGCCTCCAGTACCGACTCGCACGCCGGATTCCTCGTGCAGGCGGCGAGGGCGGGACTCCCCGTCTTCTGCGAGAAGCCGATCGCGTCCGACCTGGAGTCCACGGACCGGGCGATCGAGGCCGTCGATCGGGCGGGAATCCCCGTGTTGATGGGGTTCAACCGGAGGTTCGATGCCGGGTTCCAGCGAGCTCGGGCGGTGGTCGCCGACGGCACATTGGGACAGCTCATGCTCGTCGTGGGCCACCACCATGATCACCGGCCGCCACCCGAGGAGTACATCCCGGTGTCGGGTGGCCAGTACAAAGACCAGCTCATCCACGACTTCGACCTGCTGAGGTTTGTCACTGGGGACGAGGTGGTGGCCGTTCATGCCGCCGGAAGCTCCGTCGGTCTCGAGATGGTTGCCAAGTACGCCGATACCGCCGTGTCCATCGTGACCCTGTGGCTACGCTCCGGGGCGATGGCGGTGTTGTGTGGGGCCCGGCAGGACCCCGTTGGCTACGACGTCCGCATGGAGGTCTTCGGCACCGCGGACAGCGTCGCAGTGGGCATGGATGACCGAACTCCAATTCGTTCGCTGGAGGCCGGCGGTCACGACCCGGTCGATCCCTACCGGGAGTGGCTCGCCAGATTTGGCGCGAGCTATCAGACCGAGGTCGACGCCTTCGTTTCGATGGTGCGGGGCGAAATCGACAGCCCCTGCACCGTGTACGACGCTCGCGCCGCACTGTCGATCGCCGAAGCCTGCAGCAGGTCGCTCTCGAAGGGCGGGCCTGTGGAGGTGAGGGCAGCGTGAACTCGATACTCGACCGGGTTGCGGGAGCCCCGATTACCTGGGGGGTCGACGGTTCGCCCGGATGGGGGTACCTCATGGACCCCGATCGGGTGCTGTCAGAGATGGTGGAGGTGGGTCTCAAAGCCACCGAGCTGGGACCCGACGGGTACCTCGGCGCGACCACCACCGAAGTGCTGTCCAGGGTGGACCGCCACGGACTCTCGCTGATCGGAGGCTTCGTGCCTGTCGTGCTCTATGACGAGAGCCTCGTCGGGGACCAGCTCGCCTACTTCGAACGGGCCGCCTCCACGCTGTCCGAAGGGGGCGCCGATATCGCAGTGATAGGAGCAGACTCACACGTGGCCGGTTACGACCAGGTGATCGCCCTCGACGACGACCAGTGGGATGTCTTCTTCGCCCACCTCGAGAGTCTTCAGGGTATCGCCCGCCGATGTGGCGTCACGCCTGCCGTCCACCCGCACTGGGGTATGGCGGTCCAGGGACAGTCCTCCGTCGACCGGCTGCTGGAGCGATCCGACATAGCGCTGTGTGTCGACACGGGCCACCTCGCGCTCGCCGAGGTCGACACCGAGGCGCTGATCGCTCGCGCAGGGACTCGGGTCCATCACGTTCACCTCAAGGACCTCGATCTCGCAGCAGCCGAGCGTGTCCGGAACGGAACGGTCGGGTTCCGCCAGGCCGTGATCGACGGCATGTTCAAACCGCTGGGAGACGGCGGCGTCGATGTCGGTGGCATCATCGAAGCACTGGAGACGTCGGGATTCGGCGGCTGGTACGTGCTCGAACAGGACGTATCGCTCGACTCCGAACCGGCCCCGGGTTGCGGGCCGATCGAGAACGCCAGGAGTAGCGTCGAGTTTCTGCGGGGCCTCGCCGAGCAGGCGAGGGGATCGCAGGAAGGAGCGGCCGGGTGACGGCCGCGTAAGAGAGAGAGCCCCCAGCGGGCGAAGAAGGAGGAGGCAAGAGGAGATGAGAAAGAGAGTATGGCTGTCGTTGCTGGCGGTCCTCGCCCTCGTGCTCGCCGCGTGCACGTCGGTGGACGAGTCCGTCGACACGACAGGCGGTGGAGACGAGCCGGCAACCACGCAGGCCGGCGGCGATGACACAACCGAGACCAGCGGCGCCGACACGACCGAAACGTCGGAGGACGGTGCGGTGGCCCAGCGCGACTATCGCTTCGTCGTGGTTTCGCACGGGCAGTCTTCTGATCCGTTCTGGTCAGTGGCGGCGAACGGCGTACAGGCCGCAGCCGACGACATGGGTGTGACCGTCGAATACCAGGCACCCGGAACCTTCGACATGGTGGAGATGAGTCAGATCATCGATGCCGCCGTGGCTTCACAGCCCGACGGCCTGGTCGTGACACTGCCGGATCCGGAGGCGCTCGGTGCGTCGGTGGAGGCCGCGGTCGCAGCCGGCATCCCGGTGATCTCGATGAACTCGGGTTCGGACGCGTTCGCCGACCTCGGCGTCCTCGTCCACGTCGGACAGACCGAGTACGAGGCCGGGCTCATCGCCGGTCAGCGGATGGCTGCCGAAGGCGTGACCAACGCCCTCTGCATCAACCAGGAAGTCGGCAACGTCGCACTCGACCAGCGCTGCCAGGGGTTCACCGACGGTCTCGGTGGAACCGTGGAAGTGGTCCCGGTCGACCTGGCCGACCCGGCGGGAACCCAGTCGTCCGTCGAAGGCGCCATCTCGGCGAACCCCGACGTCAACGGGATCCTCGCCCTCGGCCCGACGGGTGCCATTCCCACGCTGGCGGCGGTCGACTCCGTGGGCGCCGATGTGGCGCTGGCGACGTTCGACCTCGGACCGGAAGTGCTGCAAGCGATCATCGACGGACAGATGCTGTTCGCCATCGATCAGGCGCAGTACCTCCAGGGCTACCTGCCCATCGTGTTGCTGACCAAGTTCCTCGACACGGGCGCCCTGCCGCTCGGGTCGGTCGATCGGGTGATCCTCACCGGTCCCCAGATCGTGACGGCGGACACGGCAGCAGACGTGATCGGGTTCTCGGAGCAAGGTCTCCGCTGACCCGCGATGATGAGCACGGGGGGGCCGCACCGGCCCCCCCGACTCGTTCGGGGTGGTGGTCGCTCCGGACTGAAACACGGGAGGAGAGAACCGTGACACAAGAGACTGCGTCGCCACCCCTCGACGAACGGGTGCGGAAAGTAAGCCTGGCGACCCGGCTGGGAACCCGCCCCGAATTCGGTGCACTCGTCGCCTTGATCGTGGTTTGGGTCTTCTTCGCCATCGTCGCCAACGACAACAACTTCGTGAGTTGGGCCACGACGGCTGCGATTCTCAATCGGGCCGCCCCGCTCGGGATCCTGGCGGTGGCGGTGGCACTTCTCATGATCTCGGGCGAGTTCGACCTGTCCGTGGGTTCGGTCGTGGGCTTCGCCGGCATGGCGATCATGCTGCTCGTCACGTCATCTTCCCAAGGTGGTTACGCCTGGCCGTTGCTTCCGGCGCTTCTCTTGGCTGTGGTCATCACCCTGGGGGTGGGGTTCCTCAACGGACTCATGGTGGTCACCACCAAGCTGCCGTCCTTCATCATCACCCTCGGTGCACTGTTCGTGTTCCGAGGACTGGCGACGGCGATTCCCCGTACCCTCACCAACCGTACCCAGTTGGGAGCGTTCGACTCGATACCCGGATTCGACGGTCTCAACGCGGTCCTCGGCCAGAAGGTGGAGCTGTTCGGGGCCCGGTTCGACATCGGCATTCTGTGGTGGCTCGTGATCACGGCCCTCGCCACCTGGGTCCTCACCCGGACCCGCATCGGGAACTGGATCTTCGGTGTCGGAGGCGACGACAACGCTTCGCGCAACGTCGGTGTTCCCGTGAACAAACTCAAGATCTCCCTCTTCATGACCACCGCGTTCGCTGCATTTCTCGTTGCCTTGATGCAGGTGACGCAGTTCAAGAGCGCCGACTCGTTGCGAGGTGAGCTTCAGGAGTTCAACGCGATCATCGCCGCGGTCGTAGGAGGTGTCCTCCTCACCGGTGGCTACGGCTCGGTGATCGGAGCGGCTCTCGGAGCCCTCATCTTCGCCATGGTCCAGCAAGGAATCATCATCACCGGCGTCGACGGCGACTGGTTCAAGGTGTTCGTGGGGGCGATCCTCGTAGTCGCCGTGATCTTCAACAACTTCGTCCGGCAACAGGCACAGAAGCGGTGAGTGACATGAGTGACGCACAACCCATCCTCGAGATCAACAACGTTTCCAAGTATTTCGGCTCGGTCATAG
>JAOUGY010000105.1 GCA_029865445.1 Acidimicrobiia bacterium
ACCTGATGGGAGTCGAACCCCGGTGGGGTGCCTACCGCTTCGGCTCCATCACCGTGAACGCTCTGCATTGGGCATTGGGCGCATCACCACGCTGGCGGATCGCTCTCGTGAGGTGTGGAGCGGAAGCACCCGAGGAGATCTTCAAGCAAAAGGTCCCGTTCGAGGACCTCCCCGATCGTTCGGATCCGGCGAGCTGACGAACGATGCAGATCGAACCGTCGGACATCTTCGTCGTGGTCGCGACAGCGATCGCATGGTGGTCACTGATTCCCCAGATCAGGAAGCTGGTTCGCACCCGGGACGCTACCGGGGTCTCGTCGACCTGGCCGGCGATCGGGCTCGTGTCGAACGCCGGTTGGACGGCCTACCTCTTCGCACAACGTCTGTGGGCCGCGGCACCATCCACGGCGGTGATGACCGTGTTCTACGGCTTGGTGCTGTGGGCGCTGGCCCGATCCGCCCGACCGTTGGGCCGGAGCCTGGCCGCCGGCGGTGCGTGGGCGGCAACATTGACGGTGACGGGTTTCGTCGGCGGTTGGGGGGCGTTGGGTTTGATGCTCGCCTCCGCCTACCTGTTCCAATTCGGTCCAGCCGTGGTGGCTGCATTCCGATCCCGGCGGCCGTCCGGTGTGTCTCCACTGACGTGGGCGATCATCGGAGTCGAGTCGATGCTGTGGGGGACGTACGGCCTCTTCAACAACGACGTTCCCATCATGATCTATGGCGGCGTCGGGGCGAGCGGTGCCACGCTGATCCTGGGGCGCTACCGATCCGCCATCGCCGGCTCGTCGACACTCGCACGGGGCAGCGTGACGACGAAGCGGGTGTGATCGCCGGCCCGCCGGTATTGGAGGTCTCCTCCCATCAGCCTGGCGAGCTGGAGCGAAACCGACAGGCCCAATCCCACCCATGAAGGATTGGCCCGACCTCCGGCCGCCCGTCCATAAGGCTGGAAGATCTCCTCGAGCGACTCGGGCGGGACACCCTCTCCATCGTCGACGACTGCGACTTCGACGGTGTCTCCGACCGACTCGACTTCGACCCACACGTTTGCGCCGCCATAGCGCAAAGCGTTCGTGATGAGGTTACGAATGATCTGGCGGAACCGGAGCGGATCCACCATCACCCTCTGGCTCGTGCCGCGGGCCACCGGGTCGATGGACTTGGAGGCCGTGACCTTGCGAGCGTGAGTGACCAGCACCGTGTCGAGCGCTTCGACGACGTCGATCTCAGCCGGTTTCACCACCAGCGTTCCGATGTCGGCCCTGGCCGCGATCAACAGGTCCTCGATGATGTTCCCCAATTCGTGACTCTGCTCGTAGATGTGATCGAGGAACTCGTCCAACTCGTCGGGACCGAGGAGCTCCCGGCTGTTCCGCAGTTCCTGGGCGAGACCGACGATGACGGTCAATGGCGTCCGGAGCTCGTGGGAGACGGACGCAATGAACTGATCCTTTGACGCAACGAGTTCCTCCAGCCTCTCCTTGAGGCGGGTGACCTCGGATAGGGAATCCTCGAGGCGACCGTTCTCGAGCGACACGCCGAGCCTTCCGGCAAGCGTCTCCAAGATCTTGAGATCCCGCTCGTTGAAGGAACCGACGTCGCTCAATGGGTCGGCCACGATGATGAGACCGCTATGGCGGTCCCCCGCCAACAGCGGTGCCACCATGAGAGTCGAAGACGGTTTGGGGCTGAGACCCTCCCAGTCCCTCTTGTCCGTGACGGTGACGATCGAACCTTCGGTGGCCGTCACGACTTCGGGCCACCGACCGTGGCTCCTGTCGAAGAACACCGGGTTCATGACTTCAACGCCGCCTGCGGTGGCCGCCGTCCGGTACGACAGCGGGCCGTCGGAGAGGAGGACCACGTGCACGGCTTCGACCTCGAAGAGTTCTCGAGCGCCCTGAGCCGCCGCCGCTACCGCGTCCTCGATCACCGGGGCAGCGTGAAGAGCCAAGGTCATCTCATACAGCGCCTCGATCCGGGCGCGTTCGTCACGCTGTTCGGTATAGGCGCGGTAGGCGATGAAGAGGATCGCCGTGGGTACCAGTGCCAACCAGGCCGACTCGGGATGAAGCAGGAAGATCGTCACCAGGAGCAACGCCAGTCCCGTGTTGATCGCCCCGGCGATGAGCCCGAAGACCACCACGGAGGCGAGTTCGGTGGGACTGACGACACCGCCTGTAAGTCGGATTGCGGCCGTGACGAGCGCATCTGCCACGGCGAAGGCGGCTGCGGTGGCGGCGAACGCCCCGATCCAGCCGGGCAGACCAAGCGGATCCGATGTACCCACGATCAGCTTGAAGACCGCGTGCGCCACCAGTGCCTGGGCCGCAAATTCCACGACGTTGAACCACAACTTCAGACCGCGCTGGTGGCGTACGACCACCAATGCAACGAGGCTCCCGACGACGAAGGCCGTGACGAGCGCAGTCGTGTCTGCCAGGAAGAGCCCGATCACCAGGGGCACGTCGCTGAGTGAGAACGAGTGGGCGTCGCGCCGGAACCGGAAGTGGACGATGGCGAGTTCGGCCAGCGTGAACAGGGGAGCGAGCACAAACCATGGCAGCGCGATCGCCCTTGGCGTCGTCGGCAAGTCCTCGACCACGGGAATGAGCATGAGTATGAAGACAGCGGTCACAGCGCCGAGCAGCGCCACCCGATGAGCGCCGGACGGCGCGAATCGAGCTCTGATGGTGGACGGCCGGCCAGCGGAGTCAGCCGCGGCGGAGCCATCGACGGTGGAGCGAGCTGAATTCACTTCCTTCGTATCGGCACTTTCTCGCCCAAACTCGACGATTATTACGACCGCCCGACGCGAGGACTAGTCACTTCTTCTCACGTGTCTGCTCGGCGTGAAGCGAACGACCGAACAGGCGCCGTGGTCGGGGATTAGCGTATCGTCTCGTGCCACGGAGCCTTCAGGCCGCCACCATCACCGAACCCGCCCGCCAGGTCGACGTGATTCACAGCACGGACGTGCTGGTGGTCGGTTCAGGGCCGGCGGGCTTGGCCGCCGCCCTCGCCGCCGCCCGAGCCGGGGTCGACGTCACCCTCGTCGAGCGTTTCGGATGTTTTGGAGGCAACATCACCGCGGTCGGGGTCGAGGGGATGGCGTGGTACCGGCACGAACAGACCGTCGAATCCGGCGGCATTGGACTCGAGTTCGAGGTTCGGGCACGGGAGATGGGAGTCGCCACCCAGGAGTCCCAGTCGCTGTCGTACGAGATCGACTCCGAGGGATTCAAGGTCGTGGCCGACCGACTGGTCGAGGAGGCCGGGATCCATCCGATGCTCCACAGGATGTTCGTCGAACCGGTCATGGAAGGCGATCGCATCGCCGGGATCATCACGGAATCGAAGGCAGGCAGGGAGGCGATCCTTGCGGCCCGGGTTGTGGACGCGACGGGTGACGCCGACGTGGCCCATCGGGCCGGCGCACCGACCTCGAAGACCGCCCGAGAGGACATGATGGCGGCCTCGGTCATGTTCCACCTCGCCGGCGTTGACAAGCGTGCGTTCCTGGAGGGGGTCCGAGAAGACCCGCAAACCTATGGGGATTGGGACGGGGGCGGGTGGAGTATCCGGACGACGGGCAAGGAAGACTCCATGTACTCGCCGTTCATTCGGAGGCCCTTCGAACGAGCCCGGAAGGAGGGCCTGATCCCCGCAGACCTCTCCACGATCGCCGGAACCTGGGGTGCCGCCCATGACACCGGCGAACTGACCTACATGAACCTCATCCACTTGAGCGATTGTGATGGAACCGACCCGAATGACCTCACCAAGTTCGAGATGGAGGGACGGAGGCAGGCGATGATCGCGATCGAGGCGCTGCGCCATCACATGCCTGGCTGCTCCGGGGCGCGGCTCCGCAACTTCGGAATGACTCTCGGCATCAGAGACACCCGGAAGATCGTCGGCAGGTACAACATGACCGAACGCGACGTCGTCGGGCAGGGCCGCTTCGAGGACAGCATCGGCATCTTTCCGGAGTTCATCGACGGGTACGGCCTCCTGATCCTCCCTACCACCGGCCGCTACTTCCAACTCCCGTATCGAAACCTGCTGCCGGTGGGGGTCGAAGGTCTTCTGGTCGCCGGACGAGCGACGGGTGGAGACAAAGTCAGCCATGCTGCGACACGCAACATGGCGTGCTGTGCTGTGACCGGCCAAGGAGCCGGGATCGCGGCCGCCCTGTCGCTACGACACCACCGGCAGCTGGACCAACTCGACGTGGGCCTCGTCCAAGACGAGTTGCATCGCCAAGGCGTCAGAACCTGGTGAACGAGACGCTGCCGGCCGCGCACCACGTCGATCCGAGAGATCTCAAGTCAGGACGCGCGGTCGCCGATCGCAATGGCTACTACGACAGCCAGAACATCGTCGCAGTCTCGCGAGGAGACGGCCAGCCGCCGATCCTCTCAGTCGTGTTCCACCACTCCGAGAACCGCGAGGGTGGACCCGGGCTGCAACTCTTCTCCACCCGGAGCTTCGACGCAGGCAGGACCTGGACGAGGCCTGCAGCGATCGAAACACCCGAACGACAATCCCACGACGGCTACCAACTGGTGCATCGCCGACCCGACGGGTCGGAGCGGATCTTCGTCTTCTACGGATGGAACGTGGGCTCGCACCCTCCTGGCGAGACCCTGAAACGGACCGACATGCAACTCGACGAGGGGTACTGGTTCCGGGTGTCCGACGACGCCGGTCTGACCTGGGGGGACCGACGCTATCTGATTCCCGTGCGGCGCACGAGCATCGACACCACCAACCCATGGAGTGGATCGACGATGGGGATGTATCTGTGTGACAAACCGTCGGTGATCGGCGGCACCGTGTACATGGCATTCCAGAAAACGCCCGATGGCGCTGGAGAAACGGCCGGATCTGAGGTGTTCCTCCTCCGCAGCGCCGATCTCCTGACGGTCGACGACCCAGCCGAGGCTCGTTGGGAAACGCTTCCGAACGGTGACCTGGGCCTCAGTGCCCCGGAGGGCGAACTGGGAGAAGAGCCCCACGTCCTGGCCGTGGGCGACCGACTTCTGGTGCTGTGGCGAACCGAAATGGGGAAGATCGCTGCGGCTTCGTCCGACGACGGTGGCGAGACCTTCGGGGCATCGTTCTGGCTCAGCTATGAGGGTTCGGAACAGGGAGGGCATCCCTTGAAGAACCCTCGCGGCTCCATCACGCCTCACCGCCTCGAACGGCCGTCGCCGTCCGGCCTCGCTGCCTACGTGATGCTCTTCTACAACAACGGACGCACCGAACGCACGGGCTACGTGGGGCGTCGCGTCTACTGGCTCACGATGGGACGAGCGACCATGAGCGGATCGATCGAATGGAGCCAGCCCGAGCTGGCCCTGTGGTGGGATGGGACCGGATTCGAAGACAGGCCGGACTGGAACCCGGATTGGGCGATCGTCGACGGCCCCGGCTATCCGGACTGGGTTGAGTTCGACGACGGCTCACTCGGCTTTGTGGAATCCAACAAGCTGGCGGTCCGATACCACGAAGTCGATCGCCGGCTGATGGCCTTCATCCGCCGGCAGCCGGAACTGGCCGCCGTGGCCGAGGACGGAAAGGTGCTGGACCTGATCGCGCCCGCCGGCTCCTGCCGGGGTCCGGTGCTGGTCGATCCGCGAACAGGCGGAGGCTTCACCTTGCTGGTGGTGGTCGGTGGGCACAGAGGTGCAAAGACGTTGGTATCTGCTCTGTCCTCGGTCACATCCGCCCTCGGTGAAGAACCAACCGATCGACGAATCACCAAGGGCTACACGATCGCAATCACCGCGGAAGGCGAGCTGGAGTTGATGGTCACAAATGGCTTCGGGGCGACCCTAGAACACACCACGCGGACCGCTTCCGGGATCTGGGACGGCAACGAGCACACGGTGGCATTCATCGTCGACGGTGGACCCAAAGTGGTCAGCGTGGTAGTCGACGAATGGCTGGACGACGGCGGCGAGCACCCCCAGGGCTGGGCCTTCTTTCCACCCGAAATCGGTGAGGTGGGAGGTTCGGACGTGACCTTTCCCCTCGGTTCGGGTCTGAGTCGGTTCCTCGTCTATGACCGGCCCTTGCTAACCACCGAGGCGATCGCCACAGGGAGAGCGTTGCGCAAGCGACGTGTACACGGCTAATAGGATCGTTGTCATGAGAATGCCACAGCCGCTCGCAGACGCCTTCAATCACCAGATCACCCTCGAGTTGGAATCATCACAGGCCTACCTGCAGATGGCAGCCTTCTTCGAGGCCAAGAGTCTCAAGGGAATGGCAGCCTGGATGCGGGTCCAATCCGAGGAGGAGCGACTCCACGCCGTCAAGTTCTTCGACTACGTCCTCGACCGTGGGAATCACGTCCGGATCGGCTCGATCGAGGCTCCAGCCGCCGACTTCGACACGCCGATGGCTGTCTTCCGAGCCGCCCTCTCCCAGGAGCAGCGAGTGTCCGAATCGATCGCGTCTCTCTACAAGAGCGCATCAGACGCGGCCGACGCCGCCAGCTTTCCGCTGCTCCAGTGGTTTCTCGAGGAACAGATCGAAGAAGAGGCAACCGTGTCCGAGATCATCGACCAACTCGAGTTCATCGGCTCCGACGGTGGCGCGTTGCTCCTCCTGGATCGTGAACTCGGCACCCGAACCGCGACCACCAACGAAGGGGCCTAGGGAACCCGTCTCTCGTGAAATCGACGACGGCTCAACGGCGATCGAGAATGATCTTCCCGGCAGCGATCACCACTACCGGATCGGCCAGCGCGGCGACATCCTGCAACGGGTCGCCCTCCACCGCCACGAGATCGGCGACGAGCCCCGCTCGGAAGCCCATGTCCAACCCGACGGCGTGGCCGGCGGATGCGCCGGCCACGGCCTGGGCAGGCGTCAATCCGTAGCGAACGAGGGCAGCGACCTCGCGGAAGATTTCGGAAGGTGCGATCGTCAGATCCGACCCTGGCATCACAGTGACACCGCGTTCGACGGCGTGACTCAACAGCTCCCTGACATTCTCCAGGCCTTCACCGATCACGGATGCGCCGGTGCTACCGGGTTTCATCTCGGCCAGCACCTCCTCCATCCGCAGGATCGTCGGCACCCAGATCCCCCCGCGAGCGCCAAGCATGTCGAGGTGATCGGCATCGAGATACAACCCGTGTTCGATCGAGTCGACTCCGGCTCGCACCGCCATGTTCGCCACCTCGGGAGCCATGGTGTGGGTGGCGACGAACGCGCCGGCGGCGTGGGCTTGCGCCACGGCCCCTGCGAGAACCGCCTCGCTGTAGTTGGCGATGGCTCCCCGCCCCTTGCGCGGCCAGTCGGCAACGATCTTCACCCATGGTCGACCGGGAGCGAGCGTCGCCACGGCTTCGACGAGATCACTCCCGTCGGCGAGGTGCCCGAAATCGGGCCAATAGCCGTCCTCGGACCGCAGCATCCGTCCCGCGGCGGCGATCCGGGGGCTGCGGACCGACGGCGCCAGATTCAAAACCACGTCGTCCGACCACCCTTTGTCGAGACAGACCGTCACCCCGGACAGCACAGCCCGGGCCGCCAGCTCGCGGATCGCATCCGGATCCGCGGGATCGAGTTGAAGGGCCTCCGACGAGAGGTGCGCATGGGCATCCAGAAGGCCGGGAATACAGATGAAACCGGTCAGGTCCACGACAGCCTCGCCATCAGGCGAAGCCCACACATCGCCACGGATCGCGAGCTCGAAGGTGTCTCCATGTATGTCGATGCCGTGAACCTGCACGGGGCAAGCATACGAACCCACGGCGCGATCGCTTGGCTCACAAAGCGGTCCAATCGTTGTTGAATGAGCGGATGCAGCGCCTCACACTCCTGCTGACAGCAGCAGTCGTCCTCACCGGGTGCTCTCTCGTCGATCTGGAGTCACCGGGCCCGACCACGGTCGAAGAGCCCGTGACCGAGGCGTCTCCGGCCGGCTCATGCACCGATGCCGGAGCCGACATCGTGCTGTTGTGCCACGCCGTCGATCTCATCCAGCGCAACTATGTCGATGACATCGACGAGGCCGCCCTCCTCGAGACTGGTCTCGCAGCGATCTCGGAGCTTCCCCAGCAAGGGACGACCGGGGATCTTCGATGTGGATTCTCCGACCCCGTATCGGCCCCCTTGTGCGAGGCGATCGATGAAATCGACGGTCCACCACTCGATGGCGTCGAGGCTGCGTTGTCGGCCATCGCCATGAGCCTCGACCCGAACAGTGCGTATCTCGACCCAGATGCACTCCAACTCGCCGAAGACGACACGGCGGGCACCGTTGAAGGTATCGGCGCCCTCGTGAATGCCGAGGACGTGACGATCGACGACCCCGTCGAAGCCCAATGTGCAGTCCTGACGGACAGTTGCAGGCTGATCGTCGTGTCGGTGTTCGATGGAAGCCCGGCCGCCTCCGCAGGCCTCCGGCCCGGTGACATGCTGGTGTCGGTCGACGGCCGGGCCGTGACCGGACTCCACATCGACGAGGTGACCGAACTGGTCAGAGGCCCGGCCGGGACCGACGTCCGGGCGGGGTTCGAGCGAGACGGTTCGATCCTCGAGTTCCAGATGACTCGCGCCGCGGTCGACATACCGGTCGCCGAGTGGGAACTCGTCGACGGAGTCGGATACCTGCGCCTGAACATGTACACGGTGAATGCCGGGGACCAGGTTCACATGGCGCTCAGGGACCTGATCGACCTCGGTGCGGAGGGCGTAGTCCTCGACCTGCGCGGGAACCCGGGCGGAGCACTCCAGGCGGCGATCGACGTGACCAGCGAATTCCTGTCGGAGGGGCTCGTCGTCCGCACGAAGTCGCCAGAGGAGGAGAAGACGTACGAGGTGGTCGGCGGCGGCCTGGGAACGGATCCGGGTCTCGAGTTGTGGGTACTGATCGACCGCGGGTCGGCCTCGGCTTCAGAGGTGACGGCAGGAGCGCTCGGCGAGAGCGGCCGCGCCGTGCTGCTGGGTGAGAACACCTTCGGCAAGAACACAGTCCAGCAGCGATTCCCGCTCGGCAATGGGGGGGCGATAAAGCTCACGGTCGCCCGCTGGGTCACACCGCAAGGGTCGGACTTCGGGGCGGTCGGTATCGCCCCCGACATCGAAGCGGAGTTCGGCCCGGAGCTGACGCCGGTCGAATTGGTGGCTCGGGTGCTGGAACTGGTCGGTCAGTAGGCGACCTGGCAGAACCCGTGGTTGCAATACCCGCCCGGGTTCTTTGCCAAGTACTGCTGATGGTATTCCTCGGCGTAATAGAACGGTCCAGCGGGGGCGATCTCGGTGGTGATCGTCCCGAATCCGGCGTCCGTGAGCGCTCGCTGATACCGCTCTGCGGACTCAACCGCAGTGTCGAACTGGTCCTGGGTGGCGGTCAAGATCGCCGACCGATACTGAGTCCCGACGTCATTGCCCTGCCGGTTGAGAGTCGTCGGGTCATGGTTCTCCCAGAACACTTTCAGCAACGTCTCGAGGTCCACCTCGTGCGGACGGAACACGACGAGCACGACCTCGGCATGACCGGTCCGGCCGGTGCAGGTTTCCTCGTAGGTCGGATTGGGTGTCTCACCGCCCGCATATCCGGCGGCGGTCGTGAACACGCCCGCGGTCTGCCAGAAGAAGCGCTCCGCTCCCCAGAAACAACCCATCCCCAGGATCACAGTCTCCGTGTCCTCGGGGAACGGAGGCAGCATGGATGTGCCGTTGACGTGATGCACCCCGGAGATGGAGAGAGGGGTGTCGCGGCCGGGGAGTGAGGGCGATTCCGAGCGTCGACCGAACATGAGGGAATGATACCGGCGTCATAGGAATAGGGCCGTTGGGTCCCTCATCGTCTGATTTTGTGTTCTCACCGCGATCTCGTCGACCACCCCTCGCGCGGAAGATCGGAGTGATCGCGTTTGAGCCTCTGCTGCCAGGCTCATTACCCTCCATGGACTGATGTCTCGCAGATGGGCCGCGCTGGCCCTCTTCCTGCTCCTCGTTGCCCTCTCCCTTCCCGGGGGAACCGTGGCGCGCGCTCAGACGGTCGAGGAGGCCGAACAGAGTGCATCGCAGGCGGAGAACGAACGCGATTCTGCGTACGCCATCGTCGACGACGCGGTCGCCAACCGGGATCAGGTGGAATCGGAGCTGTTCGAAGCCCTCAGCCGTTATGAAGCGGCGGTGACCGCCGTGGCGGATGCGACCCGCAAACTCGACATCATCAAGCGAAACCTCGCCGCTGCCGAAGCGAATTCCGTGGGGGTTTCCAAAGAGTTGCGGGATCAGGCCGTCGAGGCGTACATGGAAGCCGTCCTGTCACCGGGATCGATCGTCGTCGGAACCGGTTCCGCCGAACAGGCGATGGTGGTTCAGCAGTTCTTCAGCGCCGGACAGACCGAGAGTCTCGCCCGACTCGACTTCCTGGCCGTGCAACAGGCCGATCTCGATCGACTCAGGACCGACTTCGCGGACGAGTTGTCCGAACTCGAGAGCCTCGAAGCAACACTGGCAATCGAGTCCGAGAGTCTGGCGAGTCTCTTCGCACAAGCTGATGAGGCCGTCGCCGACGCGTATGCACGAGCCGCCGCCGCAGACGCCGCCTACCGGGCCGCCCTCTCCGAGGTGGACCGAGCACGCGCCGCCCAGGAGGAGCGCGACGAGACCAAAGGCGATCCGACGACGACCACCACGACCACCTCGAACGACCCGCCACCAACGGGGTCGTCGACCTCGTCGAGCACCACGACCACCACCAAACCGCCCGGTCCACCTCCCACCCTCAAACCACAGGTCGAGCGGTGGAGGTCACTCGTTGCCGCGTACTTCCCGGCGGGGCTGGTGGACGAGGCCCTCCAGATCATCCAGTGCGAGTCGCTGGGAGACCCCGATGCCGTCAACCCGTACAGCGGTGCGGCCGGCCTGTTCCAGTTCATACCCGGGACATGGGCCGTCGCCAGCGTCGAGGCAGGAGTCGGCGACGCATCGGTGTTCGACCCCGAAGCCAACATCGCCGCCGCCGCTTGGCTCTCGGGGTACTACCAGGCCAACGGGCGCAGCCCTTGGGCGCCCTGGGCGTGTTCCTACTACCTCCCCTGAGAACCACATCCATGAACTCCATGTCTCCATCGGACGGTGCCCATTGGAATGGTGAGGCGACCCACTTCGTCGTGACGGCGGCTCACGCCGACGGCGTCGAGCTCTGTATCTTCCACGACGAAGAATCGCTCCTCGAGCTCACTCGCCGATCCGACGGCAGGTTCGAGGCCGAGGTACCCGGGGCGGGGCCCGGGACCCGATACGGATACCGGGTCCATGGTCCGTTCGAGCCGGCACGGGGGC
>JAOUGY010000106.1 GCA_029865445.1 Acidimicrobiia bacterium
GTGGGTTACCCGGTGGCCGTGGGCGAGAAGGGCCCCCACTGGACCCGGGTGGTGGCCCGGGGAACGCCCGGTCACGGGTCCGTTCCCTACGGGGCCGACAATGCGCTGGCTCCCCTCGTGGAGGCCTTGCACGGTTTGTTCACGACCCCGGCGTTGGCGGCGATCACCGACGAGTGGCGACAGTTCGTCGGCGCCACCGGACTGGATGACGCTCTGCTCGATGCCGACCTCGTCGACGAGGCGATCGAGCGACTGGCGGCCACCGATCCGCGGATGGCCGCCTACGTCCATGCTTGCACCCATCTCACCGTGAGCCCGAACGTGCTCACCGGAGGCGTCAAGGCGAACATGGTGGCCGACTGGGCAGAGGCTCAGGTGGATTTGAGGGCACTCCCGGGTCAGACCCGGGACGATGTCGATCAGTTTCTCGGAAAGGCGATGGGCTCGGCGCGGGATCGGGTGGAACTCGTCCCCGTGGCCGACCATCCCGCCAATGCCACGCCGACAGCCGGCGCCTTGTGGGAGACGATCGTCGACGCCCTCGACGACGTCACCGGCAGCCGGAATGCCATCCCCACCATGATGCCCGCGACGACCGACGCTCGATTCTTCCGCCGCCGGGGCGTGACCGCCTACGGCGTCGGCCTGTTCGATCGTCAGGTCACGTTCCCCGACTTCCTGGCCATGTTCCACGGCCATGACGAGAGGGTCTCCGTGGATTCGGTGGACCTCACCACCAGACTCCTCACGGTGATCACCCAGCGGTGGCGGGAGAGAACGTCCCGGTGAACGGCACGGTTATTCTCGACCTCGATGGTGTGGTCTACATCGGCGATACCGCGATAGCCGGGGCCGGCGCCGCCCTTCGTTCGCTCCACGACGCCGGGCTACAGCTGCTGTTCGCCACCAACAACTCCTGGCGAACGCGGTCGGAAGGCGCGTCGAAGATCGAGAGGCTGACAGGGTATCCGGCATCGCCCGAGCAGTTCATCAGTTCATCCAGCGCGGCCGGAGGAATGCTCCGCCCGAACGATGGACCGGTGTTGTTCCTCGGGGGACCGGGCATCGCCGAGGCGATCGGCGAATGCGGGCTGGCGGTGACCGAGGACCCGCTCACCGCCCGCAGTGTCATCGTGGGTGTCGATTTCGGAGTCGACTACGCCAAACTCACCGCAGCCATGAGGGCGGTGGGGAATGGCGCACGCTTCATCGGCACCAACCACGACGCGACCTTTCCGACATCGGACGGGCTGTTGCCGGGGGCCGGGGCCATCGTGGCGGCCGTGAGCACGGCGGCAGGGCAGGAACCGGAGCTCGCGGGAAAGCCGTTCGAGCCGATGCGTGCCAGGCTCCGATCAATGCTCGGCGACGGTCCCGTGTGGATGGTCGGTGACCGACCCGACACCGATCTCGCCATGGCTGAGATCGAAGGGTGGCGGTCGGTGCTGGTGCTGACCGGAGTGGTGAGCGATCCGGCAGAAGTGTGTCCTGCGCCGGATGCCGTACTCGCCAGCATCGCCGATCTACCAGATCACGTGGGGATCTGACGCTCGAGCCGACCGGCCCGGCGAAGCCGCCACGCGTACGCAGCGCCGACCGCGAAACCGCCGACGTGAGCTTCCCAGGCCACCCCGGTTGAGGTGTCGATGGCGAACTGGCCGACGAACCAAAGTACGAGGAAGACGGCTGCCGGTACGCGGAACGGAAGGAAGAACAGGGGTGGGATGATCGAGGTCACGCGGGCTCGCGGGTGGAGTACGAGGTATGCGCCCATCACTGCGGCGATGGCCCCGGAAGCGCCGACCAGCGGGATAGTCGACCGCGGGTTGAGAGCGACGTGGGCGAGCGATGCGAGCACACCCGAAACCAGATAGAAGACGAGATACCGGACGTGTCCGAGTTCATCCTCGATGTTGTTGCCGAAGATCCACAACATCCAGAGATTCCCGACGAGGTGGAACAACCCACCGTGAAAGAAGATCGACGCCACGAGACTCCACCAGATGGGTTTTTCGGCGAAGAGCGGGTCGCCGCCCCGGCCGCAGGTACCTTGCTCAATCTCCGGGATCGACAAGGGCTCCGCGGTCAACACCTCACATGGGATCGTGGCCTCGGCGTACAAGAAAGACGCCAGCTCGCCCTCGGACCGCGGTTGGACGAGGAGGTAGACCGCCACCGTGACGGCGATGATCGCCCAGTTGAGTACCGTCGACCGTACGGTCGGATTGTCATCTCGAATCGGGAGCATTCCGGTTCCTGTCACACCTGTCGGCGATAATGGAACCATGGATAGCACCATCGAACCTCAAACAGTCGGGATGCACGCTCCGGCAAGCCCTGACGCCGAATGGGCCCGCGACGCCGAGGCGGATCACCTCGAGTCGGGTTCCGACCTCGTGGAAGCGGCCGAGGAGGCGATCGAAAGCCTGCATGCCGCAGACCCGGCCGACGCAGCCGAGCCCGCCGTGGCAATCGCCGACATGCTGTCCCGCGCACTCGAAGCGGAGGAACGCTGACGAGGAGGCGTCTCGACGCCGAACTCGTGCGGAGGGGGCTGGCCCGCAGCCGAGGTCAGGCGGCCGAGATGATCTCTGGTGGCGCCATCACCGTGGGTGGTGTCATGAATCCCAAGCCCGCCAGCCTCGTCGAGGCCGGTACGGTCATCGAACTGGTGGCCGAGCCGCCGCCGTTCGTCGGGCGGGGTGGCTTGAAACTCGACGGAGCCCTCGACGCTTTCGACCTCGACGTTCAGGGCCGCCGAGCGCTGGATGCCGGGGCGTCCACCGGGGGTTTCACCGACGTTCTACTGCAGCGAGGGGCGGAGTCCGTGTGTGCAGTGGACGTCGGCTACGGCCAACTCTCCAGCCGGCTCACCAACGATCCGCGGGTGAAGGTGTTCGATAGGACGAACATCCGGAACGTGGGGCCCGATGAGCTCGGGGCTACGTTCGACCTCATCGTCGCCGATCTGTCGTTCATCTCCTTGTGCACGGTGGCACCGGCGCTCGCGGCCCTCGCCGAGGACGGTGCCGATCTGGTGCTCCTGGTCAAGCCTCAGTTCGAAGTCGGACGAGGTGATGTCGGCAAGGGAGGAATCGTACGCGACTCGGAGGCGCGGGCGGGCGCGGTCCGTTCGGTCATCGAGTGCCTCGGCCGAGCCGGGATCGGTACTCAGGCGGTGTGCGCCTCGCCGGTGCCAGGGGCAAAGGGGAATCGGGAATTCTTCGTCTGGTGCGTACGATCCGCCCCGACACGCGACGTGGAGATCCCGGAATGAAACTCGGGTTGGTTGTCAACGAGGGCAGGGCGGCTGCATGCGAATTCGCGGAGCGGCTGCAGAACGCCGCGGCCCGACACGGACTGGTCGTCGGTTCGGCCGCCGACCCGGACTGCGACGTCATCGTGGCCGTCGGTGGTGATGGAACGGTCCTGGACGCCGCCCGCCAGGCGTATCACGCCCGTCGCCCGGTGCTCGGCTTCAACCTCGGCACGATCGGGTTCCTGGCGGAGGTTGAGCCAAAGGACCTCGAGCCGGCGCTCGCCCGGCTGGCGGATGGTGACTACCGGGTCGAACCCCGACTCACGTTGTGTGCAACGCTCGAGGACGGCAGCCGTCAGGTGGGTCTCAACGACGTGGTCGTCGAGAAGATCGAATCCCAACGACTTGTTGTCCTGGACGTGGAGGTGGACGGCGAGAACTTCCTCACCCATCGAGCCGATGGCATCGTCATCGCCACCTCCACCGGTTCGACGGCCTATGCCTTCTCCGCCGGTGGACCGCTCGTCGACCCGGCCCTCGACACGCTCCTCTTCACGCCGGTTGCCCCGCACTCTCTGTTCGCCCGGACGCTGGTGCTCCCGCCCGACGTGATGATTCGGGTACGGGTGGCGGCCGACCGTCCCGTCCGAGTGAGCGTCGACGGCTTCGAGATCGGAGAGGCGAGCGAAGGGGACGTCGTGACGATCACCCGAGGCGAACACCCGATCGGATTCGTTCGCTACGACACGGAGGGCTTTGCGGCGCGGGTGACCCGGAAGTTCGGACTCACATGACATGCTCGACGAACTGATCGTTCACAACCTCGGCATCATCGACCACGCCCGGCTCGAACCCGGCGCCGGGTTCACGGTTATCACGGGTGAGACAGGCGCGGGAAAGACCCTGCTGCTCGGTGCACTGCGGTTGCTGCTCGGTGAATCGGCGCGGGGCGAGCTCATTGGACCACACGCCGACGAGGCGGCCGCCGAGGGCCGATTTCTCACTCGTGAGAAACGAGAGATCGCTGCCGGTAGAAGGTTGACTCGGTCGGGTCGGTCACGAGCGTATCTCGACGGCTCGGTGGCCTCGGCAGGCGCACTCGATGCCGCCACCGACGGGTTGGTGGAGATCGTCGGCCAACATGATCAACTGGCGATCACCAAGCCGGCCGAGGTCAGAGCGCTCATCGACTCACTCCTGGATGAAGACGGAGCGGCAGTCTTGTCCGAGTACCGGCACGCCTGGGCGGCGTACAACACGCTGCTCGCCGACCAGACGCGACTCGGCGGGGACCGCCACTCGCTGGAGCGCGAGCGAGACCTCGCCAACCACCAGGCCTCTGAGATCGCGGCGGCCGCCATCACCGATGACGACTTCGACGGGCTCGAGGTCCGGTTGGGCCGCCTCCGCAATGCCGAGACCCTCCGCCTCCACCTGGCGGCAGGGGCGGACAGCCTCGACGTGGCTCGAGATCGCTTGGGAAGCACCGTCACCGAGGTCAGGAAGGCCACCGCCGTCGACCCGACGTTGGGGGACCTGCTCGCCGAGCTCGGAAGCGCCGAAGCTCAGCTTGGCGACATCGCCGCCCAGCTGAGTCGGAACGTTTCCGAGTTGGACTTCGACGGCGAAGAACTCGAACAAGCCGAACAGAGAGCGCACCAGCTCTCGGACCTCAAGCGCAAGTATGGACCCTCCCTCGCCGATGTGGCCGCCTTCGGGACCGAGATGGAGCAACGATCCCATCACCTCGCCGGTCTGCTTGCTCGGGCCGATTCGTTGGGCACCGAAATCGCCCAGACGGAAGGGGAACTGGCCCGGCTCGGGGGTCGATTGCGAACGGCCCGCGACCAGGCCGCCCGCACTCTCGCCGATCGCGCCCGAGCGATCCTCACCGAACTCGGGTTCACCGATCCGGTCCTCGCCCCGCGTATCGAGGAGGCGCCTCCCGGTCCGTCGGGAGCCGACCGCGCCCAACTTCTCTTCGCCTCCGATGCCCGGATGAACCCCGGTGAGATCTCGAAGGTCGCTTCCGGTGGCGAACTCAGCCGGTTGATCCTCGCCCTCCGTCTCGCGGGGGGCGCGGGCGACACCGAGACACTCGTATTCGACGAGGTCGATGCCGGCGTCGGCGGCGCGACGGCGCTCGCGGTGGGGAGAAAGCTGGCGACGCTTGCCTCCGGCAGCCAGGTGTTGTGTGTGACGCACCTTCCCCAGGTCGCGGCTTTCGCCGACACGCACTACGTGATCGAGAGGGACGCCACCACGGCTTCCCTCCGGCGCGTGGATGGTGCGGAGAGGCTCGAGGAGCTGAGCCGGATGCTCGCGGGTCTTCCCGACTCAGAACGGGGCCGGGAGGCTGCAGAGGAACTCATCACGCTCGCTCGCACCGCCAATCCCTGAGCAACTCCGGGCACAGGTGAGCGATAGCGGGCATACTCGCGACATGGAACACATCCGCGTCTCCCACTCAGGCCCCATCACCACCCTCACGTTGGCTCGTCCAGAGCGACGCAACGCCTTGTCGCTGGCGCTGATGAACGAGGCGAAGGCAGCGCTCGAAAGCCTTCCCGAGTCGAGCCAGGCCGTGGTCGTCGCCGGAGACGGCCCCGCGTTCTCGGCCGGCCACGATCTGGGAGAGATGCTCGATCGGGATCCTGCGTTCTATGCGGAGCTGTTCGATGTGTGCACCCGTTTGATGGAGACAATCCACAAGGTGCCGCAACCCGTGATAGCGAAGGTGCACGGCATCGCCACTGCGGCAGGGTGTCAGCTCGTGGCCGCCTGCGACCTCGCCGTGGCCGCCGACACAGCGAAGTTCGCCACGCCGGGCGTCAAGATCGGCCTCTTCTGCTCGACTCCCATGGTTCCCATCAGCCGGGCGGTCGGACGCAAACGCGCCCTCGAGATGTTGCTGACCGGTGAACCGATCGATGCGATGACGGCGCTGGATTGGGGATTGGTCAACCGGGTCGTGCCGGTCGCCGAGTTGGACGCCGAGGTCGAGCGACTACTGCATCGCATCGTCCGTTTCAGCCCCAGGGTCCTCGGGATCGGCAAGGAGGCCTTTTACAGCCAGGTGGAACTCGACGAGCATCGGGCATACGACCTGACCAAAGCAGTGATGGCGTCGAACGCTCGCCTTCCCGATGCCAAGGAGGGAATCGGGGCGTTTCTCGAGAAGCGGGATGCTGTTTGGCCGAGTTGACGGCCATCGAGGTCGGCTCCAGCCGATTCGAGCGGATCGATATGGAGCGTGCCCACCGGGCGCGTTTCACCGGCGAGCATTGAACGGGACGATAGGCTTCGGTTCATGCGCGACCGAGTTTCGATCACCGAACTGACACCGCTCTTGTTTCTGGAACGGTCGGCCGATGTCTTCGGTGACAAGCCTGCAATCCGGTACAAGGACGGCTCGATCACGTACGCGGAGATGAAGGCGCACGTGAACCGGTTGGGGAGGGCGCTTCAGGCGGCCGGAGTGCGGCCGGGCGATCGTGTCGCCTACCTGATGCCCAACTTGCCCGAGATGCTCATCGGACACTTCGGGGTGCCGCTCGTCCACGCGATCCTGGTGGCAATCAACACACGGCTGTCGGGCACCGAAATCGCATACATCCTCGATCATTCGGGCGCATCGATTCTCTTCGTCGACTCGGCCTTGTTTCCCACGGTCGAACCTCATCTTGGTGACCGCCCCAACCTCGAGCGCGTGATCGTCGTCCCCGATCCGCATTCGGGTGCGCCCGAGGTCGCGGGCCACACTCCGTACGAGGAGTTTCTGGCCGCGGGCACCGACGAGCCTCTGCCGTTCCGGGTGGACGACGAGGAGCGGATCATTTCAATCAACTACACCTCGGGAACCACGGGACGCCCCAAGGGCGTGATGTACACCCACCGCGGGGCACATCTCAATGCCCTCGCCGAACTGCTGCACAGCAGGCACACGCCCGACTCGGTGTACCTGTGGACGTTGCCCATGTTCCACTGCAACGGGTGGTGCACCACGTGGGGCCTCCCGGCGATTGGTGGCACCAGCGTCTGTCTGCGGGCGGTCGACCCGGGCGAGATCTGGCGTTTGATCGGATCCGAAGGTGTCACCCACCTCAATGCCGCTCCCACCGTGCTGATCTCGATGGTGAACGACTCCGGCGCCGCTCCTTTTGGTCGCGACTTCGTCGTGACGACCGCCGGTGCGCCCCCTTCTCCGACGATCATCGCCCAGATGGCCGAACTGGGGGCGGAGACCGTGCACGTGTACGGACTCACCGAGACCTACGGGCCCTACACGGTATGCGAGGTCCGTACCGAATGGTCGGACAAGCCGGATCCGGAGCGGTTTGGCCTCATCGCCCGTCAGGGGGTCGCCTACATCGGAGCCGACCCGATCAGGGTCGTCGATCAGCAGATGAACGACGTCCCCCGGGACGGCGCCACCATGGGCGAAGTGGTCATGAAAGGCAACAACGTGATGGCCGGCTACTACGACGACGCCGACGCCACCGAACGCGCCTTCAGCGGTGGGTGGTTCCACTCCGGCGACCTGGGTGTCTGGCACCCGGACGGCTACATCGAACTCCGGGACCGGGCCAAGGACATCATCATCTCCGGCGGCGAGAACATCTCGACCATCGAGGTGGAACAGGCCGTTGTCAGCCATCCCGACGTGCTCGAGGCGGCCGTCGTCTCGATGCCCCACGAAAAGTGGGGCGAGCGCCCCAAAGCGTTCGTCACGGTGAAGAGTGGTTCCACGGTCACCCCCGACGACATCGTCGAACACGTGAGGGACCTCCTCGCTCGTTTCAAGGTGCCGGACACAGTGGAGATCGTTCCCGAGTTGCCCAAGACCTCGACAGGAAAGATCCAGAAGTACGTGCTCAGAGAACGCCTGTGGAGCGGAGATCGCCGCATCAACTGAACCCACTTCCAAGAATTGGATCGCGCGGCGGCAGGCGCAGGGCTGCTACCGTGGCCTCCCGTGGCGCAGGATCTCTTCAACCACGGTTCTCAGGGGCGATCAGACGGGCAAACAGAGGCCGTGCCTCCCCGAGAACCCCTCCGCACCAAGTACGTATTCGTCACCGGTGGCGTCGTTTCGAGCCTCGGCAAAGGCATCACGGCCGCCTCTCTGGGCCGGCTCCTGAACGCCAGAGGCCTGAAGGTCGTCATCCAGAAACTCGATCCGTACATCAACGTCGACCCGGGCACCATGAACCCGTTCCAGCACGGCGAGGTGTTCGTGACCGACGACGGGGGCGAAACGGACCTCGACCTCGGCCACTACGAACGATTCGTTGGCACCAACCTACGGCGGACGTCCAACGTCACTGCCGGCTCGGTCTACCTCTCGGTCATCAAGAAGGAACGGCGAGGTGACTACCTGGGCGACACGGTTCAGGTCATCCCGCACATCACCAACGAGATCAAGTCCCGCATCGCCCGCGTCGGTGAGGAAGGCGAGGCCGACGTCGTCATCACCGAGGTGGGGGGCACCGTCGGCGACATCGAGAGCCTCCCGTTCCTCGAGGCCATCCGCCAGTTCGGCAACGACGTGGGACGGGAGAACGCGCTCTACCTCCACGTCACTCTCGTCCCCTACATCGGCTCGGCCGAGGAGCTCAAGACCAAACCCACCCAGCACAGCGTGGCGGAACTCCGGTCGAAGGGTATCCATCCCGACATCATCGTTCTGCGATCGGACCGGCCGATCGACGAATCCGTGAGACGGAAGATCTCACTGTTCTGTGACGTCGCCCCCAAGGCGGTCATCAACGCTCTCGACGCCTCGAGTATCTACCAGGTTCCGCTGCTGCTTCACGAGGGCGGACTCGATGGCGTCGTGTGCGACCGCCTCGGGATCGTGACGGGAGCCCCCGACTTGGACAACTGGCGCGACATCGTGACCCGGATGCAGACGGCATCGCGTCCCGTCACCATCGGAATCGTCGGCAAGTACGTCGATCTCCCCGATGCCTACCTGTCGGTGGCAGAGGCTCTTCGGCACGGATGCGCCGACGCCGGACTCCAGCTCGACTTGCGCTGGATCCCGAGCGACGAACTGACGGGAATGCTTGCGTCGAGCTACCTGGAAGACCTCGACGGAATCGTGGTCCCTGGTGGGTTCGGGGCCCGCGGGGTCGAGGGCAAGGTCGCAGCCATCAGGTACGCCCGGGAGAACCACATCCCGTTCCTCGGCCTGTGCCTCGGACTTCAGACGGCCGTCATCGAGTTCGCCCGAAACGTGATCGGCCTAGAAAGCGCCAACTCCACGGAGTTCGACCCCACCACCGTTCACCCCGTGATCGATCTCATGGCGAGCCAGAGCGACGTGGAGGAGAAGGGTGGGACCATGCGTCTCGGCTTGTACCCGGCGCGTCTCGTCGAAGGCAGCATCGTCCGTGAGCTCTACCAGGATGAGCTCATCTATGAGCGGCACCGCCACAGGTGGGAAGTCAACAACCGCTATCGCAAGGACCTCGAGAAAGGTGGCCTCATGCTGTCGGGCGTCGCTCCCGACGATTCCCTCGTGGAGTTCATCGAGATTCCCGACCACCCCTTCTTCGTGGCCACCCAAGCCCACCCGGAGTTCAAATCGCGACCCGACCAGCCTCACCCTCTGTTCCGAGGGCTTTCTGCTGCCGCTGGGCGGCATCGGGACTCTCGGTGACGGTCGCCGAAACAGACGGCATGATGAACCGGTCGTGACCTTCGAGATCGTCCGATCCACGGTCCGCGCTCAGGGACTCATCCTCGATCTCCTCGATGTCGAACTGCGTTCGCCCGACGGACGGACGGCACACCGGGACGTCGTCCGCCACGGAGGAGGCGTGGGGATACTCCCCATCGACGGCGAGGACGTGGTTCTGATCAGCCAGTATCGGGCCGCAGTCGGGGGCCCGCTGCTGGAGATTCCGGCCGGAAAACTCGACTCGGCCGAGGAGCCACCCGAGGAAGCGGCCGGACGCGAGCTGGAGGAGGAGATCGGCATGACACCCGGCCGGCTCATCGACCTCTTCCCGATGTTTCCCTCCCCGGGATACACCTCCGAGGTGATCCATTTGTATGCCGCCGCCGATCTCCGGCCGGTGGAACGCCGCCCGGACGGAGTTGAAGAGGATCACGCCCACATCGTCCGCGTCGGTCTCGACGATGCAATTGCCCGTGCCCGGAGTGGACAACTCGAGGATGCGAAGACCCGATTGGCCCTCCTCCTCTGGTCGGTGCTTCGCGACGACCAGGGATGACGCCACCCTCGGGTCGCGGTCCGTTCGGCGGGGCGCGGGTGAAGTGAGGCCAACAGCGTCGGGTCACGCTATTGTCTTGCTCAGACCAGGTCCGTAAAGCTTGCGAAACCCGCACGAGGGGGTCGCCGCCTGGCCGCAGGATTCCACTCGAGGACCGCCAATGGCAATCGATACCGCATCAGCGAAACAGTCCCTCATAGACGAGAGGCAACGCCTCGTACACCAGCTCGAGGAGCTCGGTGCCACCGAGAGCGGAGATCTCCGCGCCGACGTCGACTACGGGGACGGATTCGCCGACGCCGGGGCGGCCACCGCCGAGAGAACCGAACGTCTCGGGTTGGCTGAGACGCTCAAGGCACAGCTCGACGCCGTCGATGCCGCCCTGGCGCGGATCGAAGAAGGCAACTACGGGGTGTGTGCGTCTTGTGGCACCGAGATCCCCGCGGCGAGGCTCGAAGCGAGGCCGGCGTCGATCCTGTGTGTGGACTGCAAGACCCGCCACTGACCACATGCCCGGGTCCTGGACGCATCTGACCGCCCGTTTCTTCGACGTCGTAACCGCCCGGCCACTGAATACCGACGAAGACTCCTTCGTGGATGAGTTTCTGTCCCCGGTGGAGCGTTCCATGTTCGACGCTCAGAACACGGCTGATCAGCGCCACGGCGTCGAGTGCGGATTGGACGTGGCATCCACGACCGAACGGCGGGACCTGGTCCGGGCGGCCATTCTCCACGATGTCGGCAAACGTCACTTTGGTCTA
>JAOUGY010000420.1 GCA_029865445.1 Acidimicrobiia bacterium
GTACTCGACTCGGCGGTGTTTCTCGCGCAGGGGAGTTTCCAGTCCAACTCTGCTCCGGTAGCGGATTCGCAGTCGGTGAGCACAGCGGAAAACACGCCCGTGGAGATCACATTGAGCGGAAGCGACGCCGAAGGAGACGCGCTCGTTTTCGCCTTGGCATCAACGCCCGCCAACGGGGTCCTGTCAGGGATCGAGCCGAACCTCATCTTCACACCGGCTCCCGGCTTCGTTGGTACGGATACGTTCACGTATGTCGCGAATGACGGTGCGCTCGACTCAGAGCCGGCAACGGTCGTTGTCGTCGTTGAGGCCGGACAGGTGAACGAAGCGCCGACCGTCGATGCCGGCGACGGCGCCGTGGGATCCGAAGGATCGCCGATTGGTCTGGATGGCTCGGCATCGGATCCAGACGGGGACACGTTGACTCTCGCGTGGTCCTATTCGCCGGGGGCGGGTGTGGACGCAGGTGCGAACTGCACCTTCTCCGACTCCTCAGTCGAGGATCCGACCATCACCTGCACCGACGACGGCGAGTACGTGGTGACGCTCACGGTCGACGATGGGGTCAACCCGGCTGTCTCAGACACGGCTGACGTGGTCGTGGCGAACGTCGACCCGACCGTCGAGATCACGACTCCTGGCGACGGCTCTGGCCACTTCGTCGGGGCAGTGGTCGAACTGTCGGCTGTCATCGAGGATGCCGGCGACAATGACGCGCACACGTGCTCCATCGACTGGGGAGACGGATCTCCGACGACTGAAGGCACGGTGATTGACGGGCTGTGCGTCGGTTCGCACGTGTACCAGGCGATTGCCGTACCGACCGTCACTGTGACCGTCACCGACGATGACGGTGGCGTTGCCGTCGACGAGGTCATGCTCATCGTGTCTGTCCCCGGCGCCAAGGTGACGGGAGGTGGATGGCTGCTCGCTCCAGACGGGACTCGCGTCTCGTTCGGATTGGTCGCCGACGGTTCAGAGGGCCAACTCCAGGTCCGACAGCACAACTCGGGCCGGTTCCACGGCACCGACGTCGAAGGTCTGACCTCGGTAGGAAGCACTGCCACCTGGTCGGGACCGGGCCGTTGGAACGGTGCTGATGGCTACGAGTATGAGGTGACCGTGGCGGACAACGGGAACGGACGATCGAAGAAGGGGTCGCCCGACACCATCTCGCTGGTCGTCCGTGACTCGACCGGCGCCGTGGTCTGGTCGGTCTCAGGTCCGTTGGGAGGAGGAAACCTGAAAGTCCATTGATCACCGATGTGGGGAGTGGGAGCGGGGTGGCCTTCGGGCCACCCCGCTTTGTTCATGCATGGACGCGGAGAACGCCCGATGGCGGTCACCGCCAGTCGATGGCGTTCACCGGAAGACTGCTCGGGGTCAGTGGCCACGGCTCACCTCCGGCAATGTCGATGCACCACACCTGCTGGAAATCGAGGAATGCGATTCGAGTCCCATCGGGCGACCACGCCACTGCACGCCCGTCGGCGACGGTTGCCACGACTCGGCGGTCCGTGCCGTCACGGTTTGCCACGATGAGTTCAGTCTTGTCAGACCCCGCCGCCCAGAAGGCCAGTGTGTTTCCGTCGGGTGACCACTCTGGATGTAGGAGATCGCGACTCGGATCGGCGATGGTTCCGACGATCTCGCCGGTGGGATTCATCAAGGTGATCTCGGCGTGGTCGGGCGGATCGAAAGCGAGCGGCATGCTCGCGAGCACGTCGTCACGTGACCAGGAGAGGTGGGCCGGTTCGCCGCTCAGCGGTCCCGACAGACGACGGATGGCGCCAGTGTCGGGATTCGTTGCCGACAGCACAACCGCGCCATCAGCCCAGTCGAAGAACGCCACCTGATCACCGGCTGGGGTCCAGTCGTGGCCGATCGGTCGAGCCGTATTGGGTGTGATCTGAGTCTCGGCGCCGCCTTCGAAGTCCATCTCGAACAACCTCGAGTAGCAATCCCAGGGACCCTGAGCGTCCGGAGGGCACTGGCGGCGGATGTCGACGTAGGCGATACGACTGCCGTCGGGTGAGAGCACCGGTTGCCCCACGGTGTCGACGATGAGCGTGTGAGGCGTCCTCGAGTCCTCCATCACGGCCAGGCCCCCATAGGCAACGATGCTTGGCAACCCGAGCACCATTCGGCCTTCGAACGGGTTGGCCGGGACTATGGCGGTCAGGCCCAGAGCCCGGGCGAGGAAGCTCGCCATCTGGGCCCGGGTGACGGTTGAGTTGGGACAGAAGTGGTCGGGGGCACAACCTTTGGTGATTCCCGCTGCCGCTAGTCGTTCGATGTCGGCTGCGAAAGGCGATGTTTCGTCGTCGACGAAGCTGTCGGTGGATGCGGCAGGGAGGTCGAGAGCCCGGGCCAGCATCTTGGCGGCCTCACCCCTTGTCAGCGTTCTCGCCGGACAGAAGTTGTCGTTGGCGGGTGGGTTGCACCCATCGACCCATCCGGCCGCTTCCACGGCGCCGATACTCCCGGCGTGCACCCCTGACACGTCGGAGAAGCCCGAGGTCGGGTCAGGTGCCAACCCGAAGGCCCGGGTCAGGAACGTTGCCATCTCGGCTCTGGTGACTGCAGCATCGGGACAAAAGAACTCTTTCGCCTCGTCGCATCCGACCGTGATGCCAGCCTGGGCGATTGCCTCGACGTCTCCTTCATGAACGCTTCCGTCGTCGTCGAAGAACGTACCGCCGGGCGGCATCTCGGCGTGCGCCGGAGCGGCGACTCCGACATAAAATCCGAAGGCCACCACCGCCACCACCATCGATCGAAGCCGTGTCGTGCGGTCCATGTCCGAAACGTAGTCCGGCAGGGTCCCTCGTGGCAGGAAACGAACCCGAAGCGGGCACGCTTTGGCGACATATAACGATTGATAACAGATATCGACACGCACTAGAGTTGCTGTCATGAGTGGGTTTGAGGTGACTCCAGACACGTTGAGGCGGGCTGCCACTGGGCTCGAGACAGCCACCGTGGAGATCGATCGGTTCTGGGGCGAGCGCGATCGGTGGCTGGAAGCCGGTCGATTGGTGGGGTCGGACCGCGTGCAGCGTGGTCTAGCAGTGTTCTGTGAGTACTGGGGCCTTGCGCTCCGTCG
>JAOUGY010000421.1 GCA_029865445.1 Acidimicrobiia bacterium
TCACGATCTGACTCAACCCGAGCATGCGTTCGAGCGGACCCGACACGATGTCCACGTGTTGGACCCGCGTCCTCGGGAGCCACCGCTCGACCTTGAAGAGGACACCGAAGCGGATGATGAGTTCGGTGGGGGTCATCTCGTACCACCAGGACTTCCAGCGGGCATCCACCCACCACAGAACCGTCGCCCCCACCAACAGTGCCATGGCAACCAGAAGACCGGCCAGAAGCGGGACGCCGGCCAACCATGCGATCGCAGATCCGCCCACCAGTATGAGGATGGGTACGACCGCACCCACCATCCACACCCGCCGAATCCGCCTGTCGAGCGTTCCCTGCATCACCCGCGAGGGTAGGCAGGTCGTGCTCGGCGATAGGCACGACTCCGACCTGATCGAAGCTCTAGTCAAACGAACGATCGTTCGTTAGAGTGCCGGCATGACGAGCCACGAAGAACGCTTTCAAGCTCTGATCGACTCCGAGGAGAAGATCGAGTCCACCGACTGGATGCCCGACGGGTATCGCGCCACGCTCATCCGCCAGATCGCCCAACACGCCCACTCGGAGGTGATCGGCATGCAGCCCGAGGGGAACTGGATAACCCGGGCTCCCTCGCTCGATCGCAAGGCCATTCTCATGGCCAAGGTCCAGGACGAAGCCGGACACGGCCTCTATCTCTACTCCGCCACCGAGACCCTCGGCGTCACCCGGGACGAGGTCGTCGAACTCCTCCATCAGGGAAAGCACAAGTACTCGTCGATCTTCAACTACCCGACATTGTCGTGGGCGGACATGGGCACGATCGGATGGCTCGTCGACGGTGCCGCAATCACCAACCAGGTCATGCTCACGAGATGTTCCTACGGCCCGTACTCGCGCGCCATGGTGCGGATCTGCAAAGAAGAGTCGTTCCATCAGCGCCAGGGTTATGAGATCCTCCTGGCGCTTTGCCGGGGCACCGACGAGCAAAAGGCGATGGCCCAGGACTCGGTCAATCGCTGGTGGTGGCCATCGCTCATGATGTTCGGACCCCACGACAGCGCCTCGACTCACTCCGAGCAGTCGATGAACTGGAAGATCAAACGGGTCTCCAACGACGACCTGAGGCAGCAGTTCGTCGACATGACGGTGCCCCAGGCGGACTATCTGGGCCTCACCCTCCCCGACCCCGACCTCCAATGGAACGAGGAACGCGGGCACTACGACTTCGGCTCCATCGACTGGGATGAGTTCTGGCAGGTCGTCAAAGGAAACGGCCCCATGAACCGCGAACGCCTGAGCCACAAGATCAAGGCCTGGGACGACGGAGCCTGGGTTCGAGAAGCCGCCGCGGCTCACGCTGCCAAACAAGCACGCAAGAAGGAGGTCGCGTGATGCCATACGAGATCCACACCGCCCCGGGAGAAGAACCGGAGGACGTCCCCACCACGTCCGGCGGCACGACTACATGGCCCATGTGGGAGGTGTTCATCCGACCCCGGAGGGGCCTCGCCCACGGTCACGCGGGAAGCCTGCATGCACCCGACGCCGAAACGGCACTGCAGCATGCCCGTGACGTCTATACCCGCCGCCGGGAAGGCGTCAGCGTGTGGGTTGTACCCACCGATGCCGTGTACGCAAGCGACCCTGACGACGCCGAGGACCTCTTCGAAGCGATCGAGAAGCCCTACCGGCACGCCACCTACTACGAGATCCCCGAAGAAGTGGGGCACATGTGACCGAGTCCGCCATCTTCTCGGGTGGCCCGCAGGGCATGCCGATCCCCACGCCCGACCCGCACTTCGCGTACGTTCTGCGCCACGCGGACGACAACCTGGTGGCCGCCCAGCGCTACGGAGAATGGATCTCGTACGGACCCGAACTCGAAGAGGACATCGCGCTCGGGAACATCGGCCTCGATCACCTCGGTCAGGCCCGATCCCTCCTTGCCCATGCAGCCTCACTCGAAGGCCGTGGGCGCACCGAAAACGACCTCGCCATGATGAGAGACGAGCGCGACTTCACGAACCTCCTCCTCATCGAGCAACCCAACGGCGACTTCGCACACACGATGGCCCGCGCCCTGTTTTTCGATGCCTACCAGGTGGGGTTGTGGCAGGCGTTGAGCGACTCGACCGACGCCACGCTGGCGGGCATCGCGGCCAAGGCGCTGAAGGAGGCCCGGTACCACCTGCGCCACTCTTCGGGATGGTTGGTGCGACTCGGCGATGGCACAGAAGAGTCCCACGAGCGCAGCCAGCGCGCCGTCGACGCGCTCTGGCCCTACACCTCCGAACCCTTCCAGCCGGACGCCGTCGATCTGGCGGCGGCCGAAGCAGGATTGGGTCCCGACCCCTCCTCGCTCGAGTCGGAGTGGCGAAGCCGGGTGTCCGCCGTCCTGGGCGAGGCGACCCTCGACGTCCCGACAGACCCCTACCGACGACACGGGGGAAGGTCCGGATTCCACTCCGAGCACCTCGGGCATCTGCTCACCGAACTCCAGTGGGTGGCCCGACGCTATCCCGGGCTGAAATGGTGAGCCGGCTGGAGCGAGCCCGCCAGGCACTCACGTCGGTGGTGGATCCCGAGATCCCGGCCCTGTCGATCGAGGACATGGGCATCCTGAGGGCGACGACGGAGACCGCCACCGGGGTCAAGGTGACGATCACACCAACGTATTCGGGCTGTCCGGCCATGGGCCAGATCGAAAGCGACATCCGGTCGGCACTGGCAACCGCCGATGTCGGCGAGGTCGAGATCGAGACCGTGTATTCGCCTGCGTGGACGACCGACTGGATGAACGAAGAAGCTCGCAGAAAGCTCGAGGCCTCAGGCATAGCCCCCCCGACGTCAAACCCGCGTTGCCCCCGATGCCTGGCAACCGAGCCACGAACGGTGAGCGAGTTCGGCTCCACGGCGTGCAAGGCGCTCCTCGTCTGCTCTGCATGCGGCGAGCCGTTCCACTACTTCAAGGAGATCTGATGAACCACACCACAGGAGTCCGTTGATGGCACAACTCGAGTTCCACCCGCTCACCGTGACCGAGGTCACCGAACTGACCGACGACGCGGTGGCGATCACCCTCGACGTGGCCGAGGGCGATGCAGACCTGTTCCGTTAT
>JAOUGY010000422.1 GCA_029865445.1 Acidimicrobiia bacterium
CTCGACCAGGTTGATGAGGGGGAGGCGGTTCTGGCGGGCTATGTCCTGGGCGCGGAGGCTCTTGGCAAGTGAATACTTGTTCGAGGAACCGGCCTGACTCGTCGGGTCGTGCGCCGAGATCATCACCTCAACGCCGTTGACCATGCCGATTCCCGTCACGACGTTGGCACCGAGTGGCTTCTCGGTGCCCCACCCGGCCAGCGTCGACAGCTCGAGGAAGTGGCTGTCGCGATCGAGGAGTAGCTCGATCCGATCGTGGACGAGCAACTTCCCGCGTTCTGTGTGACGGTTCCGGTACTTCTCGCCGCCGCCCATCCGCGCCTGGGCGAGCAAATCCTCCAACTCCGCGATCTTCTCGGTCATCGCGGATCGGTTCGTCACGAACTCGTCCGAGGTCCTGTCGATCCTTGTTGGGAGGGTCTGCATCTCGAGAGGAGGCTAGCGGACCTCACCGAGCGATCGCTCGGTCGCGGCGGAGGCAGGTCTCGGTTCTGGACCCTAGATTGCGGCAGGTCGATCGAGGATGAAGATGTACGACTATGTGATTGTCGGTGCGGGTACGGCCGGCTGTGTACTCGCGGCGAGATTGTCGGAGGATCCGTCGACTCGGGTGCTATTGGTCGAAGCCGGCGGCAAAGACTCCAAACAGGAGATCGCCGTCCCCGCGGCGTTCTCCAAGCTCTTCGACACAGACTTCGACTGGGGCTATCGCACCGTCCCTCAGGCCGGTCTGGACGATCGGACGTTGTACTGGCCGCGCGGTCGAGTGCTGGGAGGTTCCTCGTCGATCAACGCCATGATGTGGGTGCGGGGCGTCCCCGCCGACTATGACGCATGGGCGAGCGCCGGTAACGAAGGATGGAGCTACCAGGACGTCGTGGGCTTCTTCAAGCGAGCCGAGGACTCAGAGCGTCTCGATGTGGAACACACGGGATCGGGCGGGCCGGTGACCATCCGCGATCAGCGCGATGTGAACCCCGGAACGCATCTGTTCGTGGAGGCTTGCATTCGGGCCGGGCTTGCGCGCAACCGCAATGCCAACGCGGGTACGAACGAAGGTGTGGACTACACGCAGGTCAATCAGGACCGGGGCCGGCGGATGTCGATGGCCGCCGCCTACCTCAAGCCCGCGATCAAGCGGCCGAATCTGACGGTCGTCACCGGCGCCCACGTCACGCGAGTCGTCATCGAAGGCGGTCGTGCGGTCGGCGTGGTGTACGTCCGCGATGGCGAGGTGGCGGAGGCCCGGGTCGAGGCCGAGGTGATCCTGTCGGGGGGCGCCGTGAACTCGCCCCACATCCTCCTTCTGTCGGGAGTCGGTCCGCCGGATCAGCTACGGGCGGCCGGCGTGGATCCCGTAGTCGATCTGCCCGGGGTGGGTGCAAACCTCATCGATCATCTGGCCACCGGGATCGTTCGGGGCACCAGTCGTACGGACACGCTTGTGGCGGCGGAGACGCCCCGACAGCTCGCCGGCTACCTCCTGAAGCGGCGAGGTCTGCTCACCTCGAATGTGGGGGAGGCCCACGCCTTCTTCCGTTCCCGGGATGAACTCGAGGATCCGGACCTCGAGCTGGTCTTCGCGCCGGTCCCATACCTCGATCACGGTGCCACAGTCCCCGCCGGACCCGGCTACACGCTCGGCGTCGTCCTTCTCCAACCGATGAGTTCGGGGACGGTCACTCTGGCCTCGGCGAACCCGTTCGCCCATCCGAGGATCGACCCCGCATACCTTTCCGATCCGGGTGACCTCGACGTGTTGAGGGTCGGACTTGCCAAGGCCTTCGAGGTTTTCGAGACCCCGCCGCTGTCGGACGTGGTGACAGGCTGGGTCCGCCCGGAGTCGGCTTTCGAAGACTCGGACGCGGCAGGGGTGGTCCGCCGCCACGCCGAGACGCTGTATCACCCCGCCGGCACGTGCCGCATGGGTGGCGACGAGTACGCAGTGGTGGACGCCACGTTGCGGGTGCACGGAGTAGACGGTCTGAGGGTCGTGGACGCGTCGGTCATGCCCACCCTCAACCGTGGGCACACGATGGCTCCGGTGGTGATGATCGCCGAGAAGGCCGCGGAGATGATCCGCTCGTGACGGCCGGCGTCTGAAGGCCCCGTATTCGACTCCGGGTTGAAGACGGTCCGGGGTCAGCGGAGTTGGAAGCCGAGGCCGAGGGGGTCCGCCGGGTCGAGGGTGAAGGTTGCCGAGCCGGTCCGATGGGCGGTGCCGGTGACCTCCGTGACAACAGCGGGTACCTGGCCCACGGCCACTTCCTGGATCACCCGTGCCACGAAGCGAGAGCCGATGACGCTGTCGTGGGTGAACACGTCACCCGCGCCGAGCTCCCCGGCGGAGTGCAAGAGGGCGAGCCGTGCCGACGTTCCGGATCCACACGGCGACCGGTCGACCTCGCCGTCGGCGAAGACGGTGATGTTCCGGTGATGGTTGAGTCCCAGACGGTTGAAGAAGATGACGCCGTACAGGCCGGAGAGCCGGTCATCGACCGGATGGGTGACCGTCGGATGGAGCTCGAAATCGGCTTTGATCGCCCGGCCCAGCTGGATGAACCGCTCGACGTTCGCGGGGACCACGTCCATCCCGATCGCATCTGCGTCCACCGATGCGTAGAACGCGCCTCCGTACGAGACATCGACGGCGATGCCTTCGACACCGGTTCTGACACCGAGCCCGCTCACGAATGACGGTACATTCACGAACGTTGCCTGCCGCACCCGACCCCGGTGGACCTCCACCCGGGCCATGACCCGGCCCGAGGGGACGTCGATCATCAACGTGTTCTCGCCTTCGGGCCCCATCACCCGGCCCGATTCGAAAGCCCACGTCGCCGCCGCGATGGTTCCGTGCCCGCATGCCGTCGAGTAGCCGTCTTTGTGGAAGAAGATGAGCCCGAAAGACGCACCATCGTCGTCGGGTTCGGTCACGTAGCACCCGTACTGATCGGCGTGGCCGCGGGGTTCGTTGATGATGAGCTGCCGGACATCGTCGTGGTGGTCCCTGACGTGGGACCGTTTGGCGAGAACCGTGTCGCCCGACAGCGGCGGTGCGCCGTCGACAACGATCCGGAACGGCTCGCCGGCC
>JAOUGY010000423.1 GCA_029865445.1 Acidimicrobiia bacterium
AATCTCCATGGCGCGAGCGGCCCAGCACAGTGCCGATATCCTCGATCCGTCCGACCGTCGAACCTGCGGCCGCGGTCACCTGCTCGTCCCTGCGATAGTTGACGGAGGATGACTAATGCTATTAGGATACTGCCTACTAGGCATAGTTTCATTGAGGAGCACACCATGGAAACGCAACACCTCCAGGTAACGGGCGGCACGATCGCCTACGACGACAGCAACGGAACCGGCCCGCTCGTCTTGATGATCCCCGGCGCCGGCGACATTCGCCAGGAGTACCGGTTCATGGCTCCCCGACTCGTGAATGCGGGGTTCCGAGTCGTCACCATGGACCTCCGGGGCCACGGGGAGTCGTCACCGGATTGGGAGGCCTACACGATGGCCGACACCGCAGCGGACCTCGTTGCGTTGCTGGAGCATCTCGGTGCCGGACCGGCAAGCATCGTCGCCACCTCGTTTGCGCCTGCTGCCGTACTGTGGGCAGTCGCCGACCGTCCCGAGCTCGTCGATCGGATCGTTCTGATCAGCGCTCATCTGGAGGCGGCCCCTGCCTGGCAGGCGGCTCCTCTCAAGCTGGCCCTGCGTGGACCGTTTGCAGGGTCGATCTGGGCGAGCCAGTTCCGCAAATGGCACCCGGCGTCGCCTCCGGCCGATCTCGACCAGCACGCCAGGGCGCTGGCCACGATGATGTCGGACCCGAAACGTCGCCGGGCCGTCCGCGAAACCCTCACCGCTCATCGCAACGGCCTCGAACAGCGCATCGATCGAGTCGATGCGCCAACGCTCGTCGTCATGGGGGGCGCCGACTCCCACTTCGGCGACCCGCCCGCCGAAGGCGAGTCGATCGCCTCATCGACGGGCGGCACCGTGCACATCGTCGAGAGAGCAGGCCACTACCCCCACGTTGAGTTCCCCGACGACGTCGCCTCGGCGATCACGAGCTTCCTCGCCACCACGTCATGAGCGAACGCAGAGGGCTCACGCCGGAAGCGGTGACCGATGCAGCGATCGACATCGTCGAGAGCGAGGGAGCCGCAGCGCTGACGTTGAGTCGGGTCGCCCGCGCTCTGGGTGTCAAACCTCCGAGCCTGTACAGCCACGTCGACGGGCTGGAGGCGCTCCGCCGGGACGTGGCCATGAGGACATTCGAGGATCTGGCAGGTCGGCTCGGTCACGCCGCCATGGGCCGGTCCGGGCCCGAAGCCATCAGAGCCCTAGCCGGCGCGATGCGCGATTTCGCCCGGGAGCATCCCGGACTGTACGGAATGACGACTCGAGCGCGGCCGGACGACGAGCAGTACGCAGCCGCTTCGATGCGGCCGGTGGAGCCGATGCTCGCTGTCCTTCGCGGCTACGACGTCGCCGGCGACGACGCAATTCACGCTGCGCGTACGTTCCGTGCGGCCGTTCATGGGTTCGTGACACTGGAGAACGATGGCGGGTTCGGGCTCGACGTCGGCGTCGACGAGTCATTCACGTGGCTCGTCGACCACCTCATCGCGAGCTTGGAGGCACGACTCGCCGGGGCGACCAGAGGGAACTGACTCATCTCCCAGCTCCATCTCCGGACGTTCAATCGGGTCATGGCGAGCATGCAAGCTCAGGTCGCAGAAGGTCGACAGAAGGTGCGAGGCTGCAGTCATGGATGCTCGCCGCGACAGGCTCAGTGCCGGGGACACCAGCACGATCATCGAGATGGCGCATCCCGATGTGACCATCGTCTTCCCCGGTGACAACACTGGGCCCGGATGTTCCGACCCGTCGAAGCGGGCCGGCACCCTGATCACACGCATCGAGGGCTCGGTGAGTGCGCGGCGTCTGCCGAGCGATTCGTCGCCGGCAGTCAATTCGTCACGGAGGACATCTTGATCAATGGACCGCCCTGGAATATCCGTGTTGCCATGCGGGTGCACCGTTACAGCCTGGGACAGGAAGGCACCGATCGCTACGGCAACCGGGCGCTGGCTTTCGTGGAAACCCGGCGGGGGAGGCCCATACGCTGGGAGGACTACGAGGACACTGCGCGAATCGACGCGTGGCACGCCGACCGCTCCGGGGATGCAGGCGACCGAAACCACCACCGATGCGATCGGAGGCACGGCTTCTCCGAATCGACGGTCAGCGAAGGCACGGAGACACCGTGAACACCCCGGCCTTCAGATCGGCCGTGTTTCGGGATATCGCGGTCCCCGACTTCGCCGACGTTCAGATCGTCGTATTGCCCGAAGGCGCTCCGACGGATCCCGCCGGATGGGCCACGGCCATCTTCTCGTTTCGGTCGGCTCCGTGGCCGGTCAGACTCCTCCTCGGCATTCGGGCACTTCTGGTCCCTTTGATCGGCGTCCCCAGATCAGGATCAGGAGGATTCCAGGTTGGTGAGGTGTCCGGGGATGAGGCACTCATAGCGGTGGATGACCGTCACCTCGACTTCCGTGCCGGGGTGGGTGTGGACAGGGATGCGAGGCTCGTGAGAGTCACGACGGCAGTGCGGTACAATGGCTGGCGGGGTCGTCTCTACTTTGTGCCAGTGGGCTTGCTCCATGGCCCGGTGACCCGGGCGATGATGACGAGGGCGAGTCGGAGGTTCACCGAGCGATAGCGAGCCTCAGTCTTTCGGGTACCCGTCTCGCTTCGCACAGTCATTGGAGTCCCACGCCACTAGCTGGCGGATGGCATTCTCATAGGAGTCGAAGCGGAAGGACCCTTCGAGCCAATCGTCTCGATCTGGTGGAAGCTGAGCCGTGGGGCGTGGTCGCCATCCATCCGGCCGGCCGGTGACGAGCGCCGGAGCCTCCATGACCGTTGCGCTTCAGGCCATCCTGGGTCAGCCGGCTTGCGTTCAGCTTGAGATGCTCCAGCGTTGGGCGGGGCGTGTTCGGATGTCGCTGAGGTAGTGCTGAGCAGCTCGAAGAGCACCTGGATGTGTCCGATCGTCGGGCAGCGCTTTCCGCCATCGCCACTCGCGAGGCGGTCCCAGAGCACCCAAAGCCGGTACTCACCGAGCCGCGCCACAATGGCGGGTGCTGCCATACAGGTTGGAGTTGCGCGGACCCGGGTGTTGAGCCGATGGAGCCTTGGGGGCCGGGCTC